>DATMYS010000187.1:0-11988 GCA_035560835.1 Methanosarcina sp. | reverse complement strand
CTATATATATAGCATTTTATTTAAAATTTTAAATAACGCATATAATATTTGTAAAATGAATAAATCCATGTGTTAATGTATGATGAAGCCTTTACACGCATGTAGGCGAAAAGATCTTGTGAGCTGCAGACGAGAGCAATCTGCAGCCCGTAAGGAGATCTGTCTGGAAGTACAAGTGCATCGACTGAGAAAGAAGATACTTTTGAGACGAAGCTTTTTTGTTGAAAATAAAAGTTGTGTGGATCCTAGGATATCTTTGAATCGAATCACTTGATACCTCCAAAATATAGATAAACCAAGGTTATTATATATTTATTGGATGTATTCCATATAGTTTGACTTTTACTATTTAGCTTCTTTTTCTTGGGGGTTTATAGGCAGGAATGAGGCGGACCAACAATACTGAAGCTTTCCGAATTGAATTACGTTTCTCAACCTGTTTTTTTACTGGCGAGAGAATCTGAGGAATACAAGCACAAGTGCCGAAATCGCAGTTACTAAACTGAAAGCTGGTGCAGATGCTGGTGAAGATGAATTTTCTGAGGCTGGCTGCCCAGCAGTGGATTGATTTTCAGATGCAGGCTGCTCAGAAGTAGGAGTTTCACCTTTGTAGTGTTCATTGGAGATTGTGCAGTAGGCGATGGTGAATTCTCCTTTTATGGCAGGTTCGTCTTCTCCAGGAAGGTTAATCTGGTACCAAAAGTTTAACGGAATAGAGCCTCCAGCCCATTCATCTGTGGGTACAATCGTCCATTCAAAAGTATATTTACCAGGATCTAAAGACTTAATGTATTTTGTCTTTTCAAACTCTGATGGACCATCTACAACTTCAAAAAAATTTCCACCTAAACTGCAAACTTGCACAAACAAAGTACTTGTTTGATTTAACGTCATCTCTACTTTTACTTTGAAAGGCTCTCCAATTTTAAGCGTGGGTTTTGCAACCTCTTTTCCAGGTAGTATTTTATCGTTATAATAAACATCAATCGAGCCATACTGACTACTTGCAGATGCAATTCCCACCAACATTAATAAAACAAACCCAGACAATATGATAGCTTTTAAATTCACAATTAACCACCATTTTCAAGTAATAGAGCTTGATAACCCATGGACTCTTCTGTCATGCCTTTCACTTTGTCTCCTACACCTTTAGGACCAGGACCAACGACTGTTGAAGCGTAACCGTTGAACCTAAAAGTAATTGGCTTGTTTTCACCGAGATAATTTTCGTTAAGAGTGATAGATTGCTTTTCTCTAACGTACTTCTGTCCTTTATGACCGAAATAAGGTTCAGGGATCACTTCATTGTCGTTATCAATAACTGCAAAAATCTCATATTTTCCCACAATTTCATAAGTCCACACATTAACCGTAAAAATCCAGTGCGGCGGTAATACCGGCAACCCACATGGAACAGCTGCCATTGTCCGATCCAGTTTTTTCGAAATTTTGTCTCCAATTTCAGCGGAATACCTGTCAGCAGTTTCATTTGCCAGGTTTTTCAGCTCGCTATCGATTCTCCCAAAACCGGCGTCGATAACTTCACCTTTGTTTACCGTAACTGCGCAGATCCCATTTGCAACTCCGATTTTGATGTCGGTGTCCACTCTATTCAGAATAGCTTCAAGTTCATCAGGTTCAACCGGTGGGTTTGAATTTCGAATTTCCGTTTTTATCACAGAAGCAAGTTCAACTGCCAGTTCATCCGTTGTAGATTTTTCGAGAATTTCATTGTCAGAAAGCCCGTTAAGATAAATTGTCGTGACTTCCCTGATTCGACTATCATCTATGCAGTCGGAAATAACCGGGTTTGAATTAACCTCTCCGACTACGTTTTCAAGACTCTGAGCTCGCATTTCCTGGGCATAGATATGTTTCAGGTTGTAGATTTCCGTGTCAAGACGAGTTGTGGCCAGGGAAACATTCTGCTCGCTGAGGTTCTGTTCAAGAAGGAAGACTTCTGCGTCCAGGTTGGAAATACTCTGGCTGATTTGCTGTGCCATGTCGGTTTTTACATATTCGTTGCTTGATGCGATAGCATCCCCCATTTCCTCAGAAATGCCGGTTGTGAAAATGCAGATGTTCCGGACACCAAGGGGATAAATTGTTTTTCCGCTCATAGAGTCCGACCATTCGTATTCCTCTCTCAGGTCAAAATCAGGGTCATGATAGAGATAGTTCGGTTTCTGGTCAACGATCAGGGTCAGGTTTTCTGTCCAGTTGTATTTGCTTTCCGGTTGACCGGTGACGGTCATTGTGGAGATTATATCCATATCTTCTCCCAGAGCCGAAGCCGCTCTCTCAATTGCCGGATTGTTAAAAAGAGTCATTGAGCCTGAGGTCACACTGTCAAGCAGGCCGGTATCAAGGCCTTTTTTCTCCAGGGCTTTGAGGATATAGGAGTTAAGATCAGAATCCAGTTTACGGTTTTTCCGGTCGATATCTTCAAGCAGCTTGCTGTATGCTTCATTTTTTGCAATGTAACGGGCCGAATCACTGGAAGCGTACATTGTTCCTGATGGCATGAGGTACTGTTCTTTATTCACGTAAGTCTCACGAGCTTTTTCCAGTTCCAGAACGAGTTTTTCCGCAGTTTCTACCTGAAGGGCTGTTGGGTTCTGGCCAGGAGAATCAAGGAAAGAATAATTGAAGGCTGGATTGTCTTTTTCGACCGAATCTAGCATTGCCAGCACTTCTTCTGCCATAATTCGGTGCAGCCAGGGTGGAATATCACAATTAACAGTATGTTTGGGCAGATATTGCCCGTCAGGATAGGCCCAGAATGTGCTTTCGATTGCCCTTAAATCCACATATTCATCTCTGTATCTGTCGGCAGCATCGGAACAGCAGGGGTCAAACCTACTTGTGTTGTCCAAATAGAGGGTAGTTTCCCGGTATTCCCTTTCGATGGGATCAGAATAAGTCAACAAACCGGAATATCCGCCTGCTGGAGGGCATTTGTGGTAGATTATCGTTAGTTTTTCAGCTTCTGTTTCGGCATGAGAAAGGGATTCAGTATTGGTTTTGCTTACAGTCTGGGAATCCGAGCCACTCAATGTATCAGAATGCGTCACAGTTGTATAGTTTCCATCAGGCAGCTGTTCCCTGGTTTTCCATGTATAGGTATAATCGTAAGCGTAGTCTATTTTCCAATTTGTCCTTATTTTGTAAGAAATATCGTACCTTATTCTCCAGTCAAAAATATGGTCTTCCCGGTTCAGGTAGCCTTCACTTCGATTTTCGACCATAAGGGTATCGTTACTTACATAGGAGAAGTGAGGCTCAATTTTTACATCGGCGATATTAACCGAGATCAGGCTGATAGACGCCGATGTGACCGACCAGCTGGTTACATCTCCTTCCGGAGGGTCAATTGAAGGGCTTAAGGATTCGGAGTAAGAATTTAGTGTTGGATACCTCCAGGAATAAGAAGGCACCAGAGATCCCTTGTGTGTTCCGGAAGCATGATAGGTCGAATCCCAGCTGACGGTTTGCCCGCTGAACGAAACTGAGTTCGGGTCAAAATTCGCAGTGATTATAGAGGTTATCGGGTCCGGAGAATCAAAGCCGTCTCTTATGACCTGCCCCTGGACTGATGCTGTATAAACGCTGTCCGTAATCGAATGGATAAGGTCGGGGTTTTCATTTGTCCACACGTGATCGTTGAAGACCCAGCCGTCAAGAACCCCGTCGGTATAATCGGAGGCTGAAAGCTCGATTTTCGAACCGTATGAGAGTTCTTCAAAAGAGGTGTTTGTCTCTTTGAGGGAGTCACCTATATTTTTTTCAACATCAAGAGAGAAGGATTTGTTCTCCGCAAGCGAATCGTAAGTCGTTGTCAGGTTTACGCCTTTATCCATTTCGTAAGCCGAGACTGAGGTATTAAGACCTGTAGAGTTCAGACTGGAGTTCAGGCTTGAACCTGTTTTCTCGTTTCTGGAGGTGAAAATATCTTCGTAGAGGACTTTTCCATTATAGTAGCTTGTATAGGTCAGGGCTAGAGGGTCAACCGAATCAAAAATTCTTTTCTGAGTATGGAGTGTGGCCCCGTTGATCGAGCTTGAAAGAGCAGGATTGGTAAGAATATTGAGAGGACCGTTTGCATAATGCTGCCAGGGGCCATAGACAAAAGTCCTCAGGTTTGTTGCTCCTAGCACTAGATTCGATGTTGAGTCAAGGCTCGAAGTATTGCCAAGCTCGGTTTCGTACTCCCTGACAAGCTCTTCGAGAAGCGGTTCTCTTGAGGTGATCATTGTGGAAAGCTTCATGCTGCTATTGAAACTTTCTCCGGATTCAAGATTAACAAGGGTATAATTCAGGGCAGGAATTTCAAAAATATAATAAATAGTGTAATTCTTGTCAGCAGGTGAAATTTCCCGCTGCAGAGTTCCGGTTACTTTTCTTATTTTTATCTGTTCGGGTTCTATATCAGGTCCCACATTAATTGCATATTCCCTGAAAGTGTGGCTGTTTCCCTGATAGTTTGTAGAAAGCAACGTGTTAAAAGCATCTGCTGTGATATCTTTTACCGGACTTGTTTCAATCACAAACCAGTCAGAGGCTTTGAGTTCGTCCCCGTAATAAAGTTCAATTGAAGCATATCCCGATGCTGTGGAATCCGGAATTTTCACGGCTTCCTCGAGTGTAACTTTCTGAAAAAAGCCGATCGCCTGGCCGTAGTTTATATTCTTAATTTCGCGGCCTGAAGAGTCATTGACAATCAGGATAATATCCCGGTTTTTCCACAAGGATTCGATCTTACCCCAGATATCAGAAGGCAGGTTTATGGAAATCTGAAGTGTGTCCTCTCTTTCAAGATTCTGGTTTTTTGAAACCATCGTAAAACCATCTTCAGAAAACCTGCTAACGGCATTGCCTTCAGGCAGGATTACTGGATGTTCTCCTTGCCATTCAAGGGCTTCCATTCCTGCATAATTGAGGCAGCGAGCAAGATCGAACGAGGCAAGGTTGATGGCATCCTGCCTGGGATCATTTTTCTTGATCGTATAAATGGTTTCAGCGACTTCGCTATCTATTTTCAAAAGATGGACTGAAGTAAAGGTTGCAGCAAGCAAAATGAAAATTCCTATCACGGCATAGGGCATATAGGCACAGCTATCTTCAATGAAAGATGAAAAATCGTCAAAGAACCTCACAACCATGAACTCTATCCCCAAAAGCAGAAATTTAAAAGTTAATCAACTGAAAGATAACTGTATCAAAAAAATATTAAAGTCTTCCCTCAATAAATACTTTACTTCAAGCAGAAAGACCTACTAAGAAGTTCTCAAATTAGACTTTTGACTTAACTTGACATTGTCATATTAACCCATTATTGCTGGTATCGAAACCTACTTCCGTTCAAATTTACTTCATATTGAATCTTTTTACCTTCCTATTTTTGTTTCTTCTATTTTCTTCTCAATCAACGGTTCCGTTATTTTCACTGTTGTAAATATTTCCTATCAAAATTGCATACTTACCAGTAACAAAACAAGAACTCAACTTCTCTGATCCGAAAAATTATAAACTTCTTAACCTGCTAACTCTTGCCTTCCTTTTCAACTCGTTATCTTGATTTATTATAAGATTTACGCACTTGAAGTACAAAATCAAGTACAATCGGCGTTGTGATTGATTTTGTATTTTAGACAATTAAGGGTTTAATGCTATTGATTTCTCAGTCCAACTGCATTAGTCCTATTCAATTCTAATTCTGTCTCCACAGTATGCAAAAAATAGACTTCAAATTTACAGCAAATTCGAGACACTGCCAGACAAGCTGGCGGAAGCGTTTGCATCTCTTATTAATTGGAGTGCAGTTTCTAGTGTCAAATAAGATACTTATCTGCTGGAGAGCTATTTCTATCCTGTAAGTCGCATAGAGAAAAACAAAAGATTCCCGCCTCTTAATGTTCTGAACAACCTCAATCGATTGGTCAGAAACCATCAGTAGTCAGGAATCGTCAAGATCACTTTTGCCTGATAATATTTTTGACCCGCCTGTCCCATTCCGTAGACTCGAAAAGCTCCTTCAGTTCAGGAGAATCATCTATGAAGCAGAAACCCCAGTAAACCGCAGGCAGGAATTCCCTTTTCCAGTGTTCCTTTTTCTTCTTGTCCAGGAACTGGTAGGTTTCCGAGGAAGAGAGTCGGCTTACGAACCCGAGCACCTTCACGAGCTCAGGGATCGTCTTCTGGGCCGAACCCAATTTCAGACATTTAAGCCTGTGGCTGTCTATCTTCCGGAAATCGGGTTCGAAACCAAGAGTTTTTAAAATGCGGTTTTTCTCGGTCATCGGGAGGTGCCCACCGTTGTACTTGAGGGAGTTAAGGGCTTGAAGTTTTAGCAGCCATTCGACCTCCCCGAAAACCTTGGGTTTGTGCTGCCTTGAAACATCCCCTAGCCTGCGGTCTTCATAGGCTTCCCGCTTGAGCTTATTTATATTGTCTGCAAGCTCTACAAGCTCTTCTGCGTCCCTGAGTTCCCTGACCCGGAATCTCAGGGTAGCCCGCATGAGTTCCCGCTTTTCCCGCTCAAAAGCTCCTATGTCCTTTTCCTCGGTAAGCGCGAGAAGGCGCGAGAAATATTTTGCCCTGATGGAAGTTGGAGGAAGCCTTACAGGGATTTCCCGAACCTGAACCCCTTTTCTATTTCCTTTACCTTTCCCTTGAGGTCCAAGTTCCACCTTCTTAATCTCGATCTTTCCTTCCTCGATTGCCCTGGCTGCATCGCCTTCTGAGAAAAGTTCTTCAAGACGGATTTCAGGTTGAAGCATCTGCACCTGGTCAACCTTTTCCCCGGAAAAAACGCCTTCTCCAAAGCGCTGGTAGAGAGAGTCAATACTATCCGAAATCTCAAAGATATTGCCCTGTTGCTTTCCTGAGACTTGAGAACTTCTTGTCACCCTCCCGACCTGCTGTTCAAAGAGCCGCATACTCAGGGTAGGGCGCAGCAAAACAAGAGCTTCAAGTCCCGGAAAATCAAACCCTTCAATCAACATGCCTACAGTACACAGCACATAGGGAGGCTTTCCCATTTCCCTGAAAGCTGCAAGAATGGCATTTTGTTCATTTTTGGGCAGCTCCGAGCTTATAAAAACCGTATCTCTAAACTCGCCTTCAGGGGTATAATTCTCAAAATTTACAGGCAGGATAGGCTCAGGATCCTTTTCAGATTCCGGGACTGAAATTTCCCCATTAAAGACCGAGGAGGTAAGTTTTGCATGGAAAGCGTTAATTTCCTCCCCATCAGCTCCCACGCCGTAAACACGCTTCCGCACAGGGGCACAAAACACAAGTGTTTTTGCATGCCTCTGTTTTATCATGGAATCGTAAATATCTTTTGCAAGCTGGGTTCTTCGGATTACTTTTTTCAACCTATCGGGAGTGCTGCAGTCAAGGAAAAGGTCCTGCTTATCAAGCTCATCAAGCCCTTTTTCAAAATCAAAGATCTCAAAGATATCTTCCGAACTCTCGGCAATCGTATACTTAAGGGGGGCAAGTTCGTTGTCCAGGATGCACTCAGGAAGGGTTTTTGCATAGACTTCCCTCATATCCCCTGCGATTTCATCTACAAACTTGACATTCCCGACGACTCCCTGGAATGGGGTTGCAGTCATTCCTAGAATTTTTGTCCTTTCCCCCAACTCATTAAGAAAATCATTTCCTCTATTGTTTATGAAATTATGGATCTCATCTACGATTGCAAGGTCGGCAAGTTCAAGAATCAGGTTCTTGATCTCAGAGCTCTGCTTTCCAAGTACGGTCTGAAGCGAGGCAAAAAGTACAAAGCCTTTATCCTTTGCCTGCCCGAAAACTCTCAAAGTTTCAGCAAGCTCTTTTCGGTCTACCTTATGCTCGGATGAGAGAAGTGCGCTGTTGGGAAAAAGGGGTCGGTTTTTCTTCCTGTCATAATAGGTCTGGCTAAGAAGAGGATTATTTTTCGAGACGAGGAACAGCACGAGTTTTCCTTCGTCGTAGTACCTTTTCATTATATGTTTCGAAAGAAAGGTTTTACCCCAGCCTGTAGGAACCTTGATATAGCCTCTCTGATTGGTTTCAAGATATTTTAGAATATCCTCAAAAATATTCTTTTTATCTTCCCTCAAGGGCTCAAGCTCGACGGTTTCCATACCGACTGCGGTCTCATTTGAAATTGTCATCAGTACGCTGTCCTTACACTTGTTAATGTAAAAATTTGATATATCAAAACCAGAAAGTGCCTTACAAAGAGGTTTCTGGGAAACTGGTATAACCATGCAACGGAAATGCTGCATGTAATTGTAAACTTTATAAGAAGTAACTCCCCATAACTTACAAACGATCAGTAAAAATTTTATTCCAGAAAACTTAAATCAGGATCTTTTCGTTCAAAACTGAGAAGAACAAACCTAGAACTGCTTTCATTTAAAAGGAATCCCTTTTCATTAATAAGGATTACGTGAATATATATGTTATGCCAAAAAGCCAGAAGAAACAGGCAAACAGGGAATTTTGTTTCCTCTGGCGGCTTCCGAAAAACTTATTTGAAAGAGTTCAGAAAATTTTAAAATATTTAGAAGAACTTCGGCCTTACAGAAAGGTATTTTGCAAGGGGCAGTTTCCGGTATGGTTTTCCTGCAATTTCGCCTTTAATCCGCGCGTCAAGTTCTTCCGGAGTAATTTGTACTTTTTCAGGCTTATTCTGTCCGGATTCGGCTCGAATGGTTACATTAATGGTGCCGTCCTCGATTTCTTTATCTCCAATGACCACCACGTAAGGGACCCATTCCCTGCCTGCTTCTCTCACTTTCTTTCCTATTGACAGGTCGCGGTCATCGATATCGACTCTGCAGTCCAGCTTCTGGGAAACCTCTTCTGCAAAAGCGACGTGTTTTTCTGAGATCGGCACAATCCTGACCTGGGTAGGAGAAAGCCACACTGGCAGCATAGGAACCTTTCCTTCTTCGGTTTCCATTGCAGCTTTTTCGAGAAGGGCGTAAATGCAGCGTTCGATTGCTCCGCTTGGAGAGCAGTGAAGCACGGTAGGACGTTCCAGTTTACCCTCGGCATTTACATAAGAAATGTCATACCTTTCGGCGTTTTCTACATCAATCTGGACCGTGGAAAGTGCACTTGCCTTCTCAAGGGCGTCTACGAAGTTAAACTCGAACTTGAGCACGAAGTAGAAGAAACGGGTATCCCACATCTCAACAAGCACGGGTTTGTTGACAGTCCTTGCCATATTGACTACGAGCTCTTTATTTGACTCGTAGAAGTCCCTGGTAAAGCGGATGGCTACCTCATAATCCTTAATGTGGATTCCTATATTTTCAAGCACATCGATGCAGAGGTCATACTGCTTTTTGAACTGGTCCACAGCCTGGTCCATGTCCTCGCAAAGGCTGTGCATGTCAGGCATGGTAAAAGCCCTGAGCCTCCTCAAGCCCACAAGTTCTCCCCGCTGTTCCTTCCTGAAACTGTAGCGGGTCATTTCGATCATTCGGAGAGGCAGGTTCCTGTAGGAAATCGTCATGTCGTGGTTCATGAGGAATTGCCCGAAGCATGCTGCAAAACGCAGGAACATCTGCCGCTTGTCGGACTCGATGGAATACTGCCTTGCAGGGAACCTATCCAAGTATTTCTTCAGAGTAGGATGGTTCATGTCATACATGATAGGGGTTTCGACTTCCATTGCCCCAAAATCGGCTGCGACATCAAGAACATAATTTTCAAGGAGCGATTTTACAAGCCTCCCTTTCGGGTAATACCGCATATTCCCGGAATCCGACCCTGGCTCGTAGTCCGCAAGCTCAAGTCTCCGCATAAGCTCCACATGAGGAGGAGCACGCTCGACAGCCCTGCTCTTGGAAATTTCGTAGTTTACAAACTGCTGAAGTTTGGGGTAAGGCGTAAGGTCGAAACTCTCAACTTCGTGAAGTTCTCCATCAGGAGTAAGGATGCGCCAGTAAGACTTTGCCGTACCTTCGGCTTTGAGGGCTTCGGATACAACCTCTTCTTTTTCCTCGGCTGCTTCGACTTTGCCTGCTGCCTTTGCAGTTCCTTCAGGGCGTATGCTCCTGGATAGTTCGGAAAGAGGATGCCCTTTACAGCTGATATTAAAAGCCTTATACCACCCGAAAGGAGCACGTTTGACCTCGTATTTACCTGAAAGTGCAGTTTCTATGCCTTTGAGTACCTGTACTGCAACCTTTGGAGAAGAAAGGTCCGAACTCAAGTGAGCATAAGGATAGAGCATTATACGGTCGGTTTTGACCTGGGCAGCTACCTTTTCGATTTCTGAAACCGTTTTTTCTATAGTTTCCTCAGGGTTTGTTTCATCTACACTTTCAACAGCCATAAAAGCGGTAAGTGCTTCCTCAAGCCTGCCCGACTTTAAGGACTCTTCAATTTTTTCAGCAACTGGGGTTTGTTTTTTGGTTTCGTATTCAATATAATCAGAGTGAATGAGCAATAACTGCATTCTATCACTTGTCCGTTTGGTGTGTCCGTTTGGTGTGGGATTCTGTTCCGAATTTGCTTCGGAATAGTATTCCGATTAGTTTTGGTTGAATCAAATAATTGATTTTTATAAGACTGACTGCGGTCTGTACCGTCAGTAGATCTTGATTAAAGAGGGTAAAGAAGAATATATGACAGTCCTAATATCCTTCAACGATATAAAATAATCCCTTTCGATTGATACTTTTGAACATCTCTTGGAAAGCTCCAGGACCTCCGATGTTTTCTAGCCAATTTTCTGAGCTTAAATCCGGAAATTACTTTTCCGAGCCAGCTTTATGGGAGTGTCCCAGGTTCTTGAGGTCGACGAAGGTCTCGGCAAGTTCGGGATGGGTCTGTTCCTGATAAACCCTGTAAGCCGCAACCAGAGCCCCGAGGAGAATAGGCGCTGCAAAAAAACCTGCAATTCCTCCGACAAAAGCTCCGCCCAGGAAGGCAAGCATAAGCAGCATTGGATGAATCCGGGATTTCAGGCTTGTTAGGTAGGGCCTGAGAATCAGTTCTGGGGGACCGTAGATAATGAGGGAGGATACTATAAAGAAAAGAGCTGCACTTTCAACCCCGGATTCAAGGTACCGCATTAAAGCCAGAGGTACCAGCACCATGTACCCGGCAAAAAGAGGAATTATCGAAGCTATGAAGATAAGGGTTGCAAGGGCAAGCACATGGGGAAACCCAAAAGCGTAGAAAACTAAAACCGAGGTTACGCTTACTATCAGGGCAGAGTAGGCGTTACCTATGAAAATTCCTTTAAGGATCATATCTAGGTGAAGCGCATAACGGTTCACAACTCCTTTGTACTCTTTTGGTATTACGCCAAGAAAAGCCAGATAAAGACGTTCCCCATCAGCGAGTATAAAATAACAGAAAATTATCGAGATTATGAAATTAATGAAGAAGAGCCCAATACTCTGGGCATATGAAAGAAGTCCTATACTGCCTACTGCAGGGAGCAACGAGGTAAAGAGATCCCATATGGCGGAATTAATACTTTCTATGATTTTCTCCGGAATGTTCAAAGAGTTTATGAAATTCAAAATCGCTGCCGCAACTGCCGTCTGATGTTCAATAACCCAGGAGATCTGGTTAAGGATTTCAACAATGCCTGCTCCGACAATGAATACTATAGGGATGAATATGCACAGACTGGCAACGAGAGCTCCTATTTTTTTGTGCTTTTTGAACTTTACCTGAATAGGCCTGGCAATGTAAGCAAAGACTATGCCGAGTACGATTCCATCTGCGAGAGGCAGCAGAATTATAAACGAAAAGTACAGAAGCAGCGCTACCGTCAGGGCCGCTCCGATTTTCCAGCGGCTGGCTATAATCTGGCTTACTCCGTCAGGGGTTTGGCTCAATCTCATTTCTCAGTTCCATTTGGATAGTAAATTATAAAGTTTAAGTCAAATTCAAAAAGAAAATGATAGAAATGCAAAATATAACTTTGACTAGAAAATGCAATATCTAAATATAATTAGGAAC
>DATMYS010000186.1:0-2161 GCA_035560835.1 Methanosarcina sp. | reverse complement strand
AATAATTTTAGAAGATTGTGACAAGTTCCAGATAGTAACAGTCGGGAATTCTGAATTAATTATTCGGGGTGAAAACACGTTCGAATCAAATCGTGTATAAAATCCAGATATATATTGCTGCAAATAGATAAGACGCAGGCTACTGCAAAAAGAAAATTAAAAGAAGTAATCCCTATGTGGATAAAACTTTAAAAAAGAAACGACGAGAGGGGGACTCGAACCCCCGGGATGCAGGGCATCACGGGATTAGCAATCCCGCGCCATACCGGGCTTGGCTATCTCGTCACAAAGGACTTTAAGAAGCGCGTCCCCTTAAACGCATTTTATGTATTTAATCTTTTCCAGGCGAAGGGTTTCACAGAGACCATTTTGAAATAAGTATAATAGTTGTGCTATAAAACTGAATCACCTGTGTATTCTGAATCGCTTTGTGTATTAAGCGATGAGCACGCCTCAGGTTGCTGAATCTTGGAGATACCAGGAGACTGGAACCTCTCCTCCACCCCGCAGCCCCGCAAGCGATAGTTGCCCACAGTGAGTCTGCTCCCTTCCGGGCCTCGACCGGTTTCCGCAGTTAGGGTATGAAGACCTGCTCTCCAGCAAACCCGCATACCTGCACTATCCCAGCAGGACGGGGCTTCTCCGTTGAGATTCCAGGCTGGAGTCCCTTCGACGCATCTTCCCTTGGCTTCGTCCCCCGCATATCGGCGATTTCGGGTTACAGGTAACGCCGGGCTACCCGGACTAGCTCATCAGCTATACAAGGACACTTTTGATATATAAAGATATGCCAGTCATATTCCTCCCGATATCTGTTTTTTAGTAATGAGATCAGAATGTTTAATCGGCCTTAAAAGAAAAAACGAAGAGAGTTGAACTATTTTTCAAAAACTGAGAATAAGTATTAAGATAATTTGGCGAGTCTTAACTATATAGGGAGGGACAAACCACCTTATTTATATGTTATTTTTCAAAATAGTAATATAAATATCAAAAGGCTAGTATAACAAATCAAAATACCCGGCAAAATATTGAGAACTAGGGGAGTTTGTATGAGATATGGGGTTGCAATTGACCTGGGAACAAGCGGGTATCGAGCTCAGAAGATCTGTCTTGATACTGAAGAGATCCGAAGGACGGTAATGACCTTAAGGAACCCTCTTCCCGGAGCGAACGTGATGGATCACATGGACTTTGCAATTCATTATGGACAGGATCTTGCGCACGGGCTTTCCATAAATGCAGTAAAAAACCTGCTCCAGACTCTTGATGTGAAAAGCGAGGAACTTAAGAGACTTTCAATTTGTGGTAATCCTATCCAGCTATCCATCTTCCAGGGAATCAGCATTGAAGACCTGGCTTACGCAGGGGAACGAAAGAAAAAGAAGTACAACATACAGGAACAGGACAGGAGCGCGAGAATCGTACATAGCAGCGAAATTTCGGGGCTTAATGAATATGATTGTGAAGTAGTAGTTCCTCCTGCAATAAAACATGAAGTTGGGGCCGACGCCTTAGCCCTGATAGTTAAATCTGGAATGCTCGATAGTGACGAAATTTCAATTGCGACAGACTATGGAACCAATGCAGAGATGGCTCTGAAAGTAAAAGAAATCATTTACACGGGTTCTGCAGCTGCCGGCCCTGCCCTTGAGGGACAACAGATAAAACATGGAAATCTTGCGTCTCCCTACTCAATCTCAGATTTTGAATTTGAAGACGGAGCATTAAGAAACTACATATTGAATGAAGAAATGGACCCTACCCTTGGAGACCTTGTGGATCCGGCAACCGGGAAAGTCCTTGACAAAGGCATAATCAAAGCCAAAGGAATTACCGGTACAGGCGTTATAGCCCTGATAGAAGAATCGATTAATCATGGCCTTGTAGAACTTCCCAGAATTAAGACTCCAGACGGACTGATCCACCTGCAAAATGGGATAGATTTCTCTGAAAGAAGCCGGAAAAGCTATAGGGGCTATTCGTGCAGGACATATTACGCTGTGTGCAACTGCAGGTGTCGAACTGACAGATATTTGTACGGCTTATATGGCAGGAGCCGCAGGCACTTACATGGATGCTGCAAAAGCCCAGAAAATCGGCTTGATCCCATACTCTACAGGAAAAATTTGCCAGCTTGGAAATACTTCACTTGCAGTTG
>DATMYS010000185.1:0-6390 GCA_035560835.1 Methanosarcina sp. | reverse complement strand
GTTTTAGGTGGAGAAAAAGAAAGCTAGTAAAAAACGAAACAGCATCAAAAATGTTCTATGTAAGCTACTCTATCCAAAAAGTATAAGCTAGAGAGGTAGCCAGAGAGATTAAGAAAAAAGATTCAGGGAAAGAAATAAAAGGGAAACTAAGAATAAAGAAGAAGACACTATGTAGGATAATGGCAGAGGATTTGTATTAATCGAAGGATATGGGCACAAAAATTGGAGAAAAAGCCTGAATATTCCTTATCTTGGAAAAATAGATCGAAAGAATAAAAAGGATTAGAAAAATATTTACTCACCTAGATGGAACTGAAAAAAATATAATTTTGATTTATAAGCTGGATGACCTGCATGAATGGAAAAAAAGTTCCCTCAGATCTGTTTATTGTTATGGGGCTCGTACTCCTAACAGATATCTTTGTGCTCACTCCCGGAATAAATGAAACAATGTTCCGAAATATACTTGGATTGCCTCTTGTGTTATTTCTGCCAGGATATGCTCTGATTGCAGCACTTTTTCCTGCAAAATCTGATCTTGATGGAATTGAAAGGGTGGCTCTCTCTTTCGGACTGAGCATTGCAGTTGTGCCATTAATTGGCCTTGGTCTTAATTATACTCCATGGGGGATCAGGCTTCTGCCAATTCTCACAAGCCTGTCCATTTTCACCTTTATTATGTGTGGATTTGCGTATTTTAGACGGGAAAGTCTCCCAGGAAACGAAGCTTTTGATATTTCTTTTAGGGCAGCAGCACTTTCGCTCAAAGCCGAAGTAATGGAAAACTCAGAGTCAAGGCTGGATAGAGCTCTTACGGTTTTCCTGATTATTTCCATTCTCCTGTCCGTAGCAACCCTAGCTTATGTTGTTGTAAGTCCAAAAGAAGGAGAACATTTCACAGAATTCTATCTTCTTGGACCTGAAGGAAAAGCAGACAATTATACTACAAATTACACGCTCGGGCAAAGTGGAACCGTAATAGTCGGAGTTGTAAACCATGAATACAGGCCCGTAAATTACACAATGGAAATAAAGATTGAAAATAAATCATTGTTCATTCCGGAAGATGTGTCACATATAAGTCTTGCCCATAACGAGACCTGGGAAGAACCAGTTACTATTATGCCTCCTTTAGAGGGAAAGAATATGAAGCTTCAGTTCCTGCTCTTTAATGATACTGATAAAAGTATGCCTTATAGAGACCTTCATCTGTGGGTAAATGTGAGTACACCAAAACAGCTGGAAACTTAAATGTCAGGTAAAAAGGCAGCTTAAATGGGAAGAGCTCTTAAATCTCCAGGCTAATATCTTCTAGTACAGTCTTTAAGCTGCATTCCATACAGTTTAAGAGCTCTCCAGTTTAAGAGTTTAAGTTTATATAACTCAGTCATCCAGACTGAACCTTTTTCAAGAAGGTTTAGCTTTAACTATATAGAAATCTTTTATAGTACGCTGGAAATTCAGCTTGGGATCTTTGCTTCGGGAAAAAACTGCCTTGAGCCAATGAGAAAGCTACTGTTTAACTGATAACAATTTTCGTTTTTATATTAGAAAGTAAGCTGTTCTTACATTTATTAAATCAGGCTTTTTAATCCCTCCTGTAGCTCGAGCTCTCCTTTCCACCAGCCTGAGATTTTTGAGACATCGGCTTTTGAGTCCCGAACATCACCTGCCCTTAAAGCGGCATGTACAATCCTGCTAGAAGAACCGGTTAATTTAATAATACTTTCGGCAAGTTCCAGAACTGTAACGCTTTTTCCCATAGCCACGTTAAAGACCTGACCGTCCCCATGCTCAAGAGCTGCG
Source organism: Methanosarcina sp. (assembly GCA_035560835.1). Classification (GTDB taxonomy): domain Archaea; phylum Halobacteriota; class Methanosarcinia; order Methanosarcinales; family Methanosarcinaceae; genus Methanosarcina. The sequence continues at coordinate 4,584 of DATMYS010000185.1, read as the reverse complement.
GCGTTTGCCCTGACTACATCTTTAATATGAACGAAATCTCGGCTCTGAAGTCCATCTCCATAAATAACAAGGTCCTTTCCCAGTCTCGCCCTCTCAAGGAAAATTGGAATAACGGCTGCATATGGGGATTTGGGGTCCTGGCGAGGGCCGTAGACATTGAAATAACGCAGGCAAGTGGTACGAAGCCCGTAATTCTCATAAAACATCCTTGCAAGATACTCTCCATCAAGTTTAGAAATAGCATAAGGAGAAGCCGGTTCAGGATACATATTTTCTCGTTTTGGAAGGAGAGGGTTGTTTCCATAGATCGCAGCTGAAGACGCTGTAACAAATTTATCGACTTCAGCTTTAACACAGGCCTGCAGTACATTAAGGGTTCCAAGCGTGTTAATCTGGAAAGCTTCAGAAGGTTTTTCACAGCTTAAAGGCACGGATACAAGGGCAGCCTCATGAAAGACATAATCCATGCCAGAAATCGCCTTTTCAACTGAGAGAAAGTCACAGATATCTCCCTGAATAAACTCGATGTTTTTATACTGTGGGATATTTCTGAGAAAACCTGTGGCAAGATTATCCAGAATCCTGACAGTGTGTCCTGCTTCTGCAAAATACTCAGCTATATGGGAGCCTATGAAACCTGCTCCTCCAGTAACCAGCACTTTCATGCTTGCAGAAAGGGAAAAATACAAAATAAAATTTTCTATGCGCGCCCAGGGGTTTATAAGATGAAGTTAAAACGTTCCTGAAGTGGGCAAAATATAATACAGGTTGGAAAGGGGCTCTTTCAAAAGAGAAAAAAAGTCCTTCAAATGAGGGAAAAATTTTCATACAAAGAGACCTTATCAATAAAGGGGAGTCTAAAAAATTTAGAAAACTGAGGGTATTTTTCAGAAAAATCAGCCTGAGAAAAAAGTAAAATTATTCCCGAAACTAGATTTCGGAAATAGAGAATAATATCAGCAAAAATTAGATTCAAACAGAAAGGCATGTTCTCCCTTATTTTCTTATAAGAACCACCTGAAAGGATCATCTGAAAGGACAAGTGTTACTTGGAAATAAGATATGGAAAGTGGATTGATGGAAGGCTTGCATAGGTATAAATTCAAAGAGAAGACAATATGAAATAATTTTTTCAGTGATAAAATGGCCGGAAATAGAAAACTTTCCATGGACCTGCTGCTTGTTGCAGGTTTTGTACTTATTACCAACATCTTCATACTCGTCCCCGTACTTAGTGACAGTTTCCTGCGCACGTGCCTGGGAATTACTCTGGTACTTTTCTTGCCAGGCTATGCCCTCGCTGGAGCTCTCTTCCCGGCGAAAAAAGATCTTGAAGGAATAGAGAGAGCTGCAATCTCCTTCGGACTGAGTATTGCAATTGCCCCGTTACTGGGACTTGGCCTGAACTATTCCATCTGGGGGATAAGGGAGATTTCCTTACTGACAGAATTTTCAATTTTTACTCTCCTGATGTGTGCAATTGCTTATTACAGAAGAGGACTGCTGCCTGAAACCGAAGCCTTTGGAATTTCATTCAAAAGATGTTACCTTAGAATGAAGGCCGGAATTTTTGAAAAGTCCGAATCGAAAGCTGATAAAGTTATTGCGTTTATCCTTGTCCTTTCTATTTTGGCCTCTATGGGGAGTCTCGCCTACATTATAGGAAACCCCAGAGAGGGAGAGCATTTTACTGAATTTTATATTCTTGGAAACAACAGTACGATAGGAGACTATCCTACTGAGTTTGTACAGGGAGAAAAAGGAACAGTCATTGTAGGCATCGTAAACCACGAGTACAGGCCAGTGGATTATACAATAAACGTAAGGCTTGAAAACAGGTCTCTCCCGGAAAGTCAGAAAAAAATAAGCCTTGGGCATAATATGTCTTGGGAACAACCAGTTACTTTTACGCCACCTCTTGAAGGAAAGAATATGAAGCTAGAGTTTCTGCTCTTTAATGAAACTGAAAAAACCATACCTTGCAGGAACCTGCATATCTGGATTAACGTTACTGAGGAGGCCTGAAGATGGCAATTTCGGACTTTCCATCCTCAGAGCTGGAAGCGGGAAAGATCTCTCTGCCGGAGCTCGGGAAAATGCTAAAAGTGCGAACTGAAGAAAAAACCGGATTCCTGAAAAAGATGATTTATGCAGGAATCCCTATAGCTGCAATTACTCTTGTCGAATTGTTGATTTTCGGAGGAAGGTTAAAAGAAGCCTCAATAGCTTATACATTGCTTCTACTCTCGCTTTCATATTCGATAGCAGTTATGAAAAAACCTGAGATAAGGAAAATCTACCAAGCCCTCTTGCTTCTGACAATTTTCAGACTGGTAAATTTTTCAATGCCTGTTTTTTTTGAGAACAATCTTTATTCTTTCGTATTTATTTACGCACCTCTGGCAATTCCAATAACTCTTGCTACAGTTCATCAGAAAATGGAATATGAAAGAAAAAGAGACACTTTGAAGAGAATATGGATCTACCTTCCTCTATCTATCCTTGCAGGCCTAGTTTTCGGCCAGGTAGAATACACACTGATAGGGGTCAGAGAACTTATACCGGATCTCTCACCGACAAACCTGCTGATACTTATAATCATAATGGTTTTCATTGTGGGGCTTATAGAAGAACTAATCTTCAGGTCAATTCTGCAGACGAGCCTGGAAGAATTTCTGGGATCAGCCTGGGGAATTTTCCTTTCAAGCCTCCTTTTCGGGATAATGCATTCTGCTTACGGCACGCCCTACGAAATGGCATATACTTTCCTTTTAGGAAGTTTTTTAGGATACTTATTTTATAGAACCCGAAGTCTTCCCCTCGTGGTAATGATTCATGGCTCGGTAAATATATTCTTATTTGGAATATTCCCACATACAGGGCCCATGCTTGGATTGATATAAAAAGCTATAAAGATTGATTTGAAAAAGCTTATGAAAATTAGCGTATTCGTTCTCAATAGAAGTGAAGTAAAACCTCAGTTCTGATCGTTTACGCAGAGCCCTTTACTTACAAGGTTGTTTTTTCTGTCACGAGAGAAATCATCTGGTAGAGAAGACTTGCTGACCGGAATTCTGGAAAGGACCGAATCTCTATTGTCACTGTATAAGAAGAGAATAAGAGACTAAAGATTAAGAGACCTGCCACTTTCTCCTGGAATAACCAGAAATTATAAATATACATCTTTAAAAGGAGACTGCTATTCTATATGGATGGAATTTGATGTGCTCCGGAGAAAAGTTTATGGCCAGGTATGCAGACCGCTTATGGGAGATTGATTGTCTGCGAGGGTTTGCTGTCCTCTTGATGCTCCTATATCATTTTCTTTATGACTTGGACTTTTTCGAGCTTGCGGATATTCAGCTCACGTCCGGCCTTATCTTATATGCAGGCAGATTCTCAGCTTTACTTTTTATTCTGATCTCAGGAACTGCCTTATCTATAAGCCATTCAAGAGCCCTTAATAAAGAGTTTGCTGGAAACGAAAAGGAAAACTTTTCTAAGTACCTGAAAAGAGGAATCAAACTGTATTTAATGGGGCTTTTACTAACAGGTATAACCTGGATCTTTTTACCTGAAGAGTATATTGTCTTTGGGATCCTGCACTTTTTTGGAGTTTCGGCAGTGCTCATCTATCCCTTCCTGCGATATGGGAAAGAAAATCTTTTCTTTAGCCTGTTTTTCGGCCTTTCAGGGCTTTACCTCAGGAATATAACGTTTGGGTTTTCCAGCCTGCTCTGGCTGGGTTTCACTCCCGAAAACTTCAGGACCCTTGACTACTTTCCTGTGTTTCCATGGTTTGGGGTATTGCTCGCAGGAGTTTTCCTGGGGAATTTCCTGTACGCAGAAGGAAAAAGGCAATTTGAGATTCCCTATACTGGAAAAAATCCTCTTATCAGGCTGTTTTCCAGAGTGGGGCAACATTCTCTCTTCATATACTTCATTCATCAACCGCTCTTTCTAGGATTCCTATTCCTGAGTGGGCTACTTAATCTGAATATGCTGTAAACGCATTAAAAATAAGCCTGAAAATACCTAAGGAATATATCCTCCTAGTTTTTTTACAACTCAAAATTACCGGTAAATCCAAAACCTGCTGGTTTTATATTATCTAACATACGTAATTTGCATATCTGTTTGCTTGCACTGATATACTGACCAATCTTCGCCTGCTCCCTAAAAAACAATCAGGACATAAGATATTACCAGGGTAAAAAGTCAAAGAGATCAGACTTATATTTTGAATCCGGTAAAGAAGTAGGAGGTGCAAAATCAAAAACAGAATATGGAGAAAAGAATGTATCTGGAAATTGCGATGTTTGCTTATTTTGTAGTTCTTTTCCTGACACTTCGGGATGTGCGGATTTTTAAAAGAACAGGTTACCGTTCTTACAGGAAAGGAGCCATGAAGGGACTTATAGCTTCTTCTGTGGTTTTGGTAGGGGCAATTGCTGTCGAGGCAGAACCGAATCTTGGGCTGCTTTTCGTATTAATAGGACTTTTTATTAATCGTAAAGGAATAAGAGAGCGTGTTTTTACTAGTGCAGGAACTCTTGACCGCTTTCTCGGCAAAACAGATTATAT
>DATMYS010000184.1:0-9105 GCA_035560835.1 Methanosarcina sp. | reverse complement strand
TTTCAGAACCCCCTCGTTTCCACTGGAGATCTTTGCTGAGAATGAAAAAGGTTCAATTGTCTGGAAGAAGTATTAGAAAGAAGTGCAGAAGAGAAGTATATTTTAGAAAACAGGCTTATACAGTTTAAAAAAATCCAAATTATATTTGTAATGCTTTCTATTTCTCTCGCAGGAAATTTTTCAGACCCCTTTATTTCCACTGGAATGCACTTCATAAGCTTTTACCTTGAAAAACATGGTTTAAGGACTAAACCATAAAGAAGACGCCGAAAAAGGAGAATGATTAAAGCATAATTACTCTGCTTCGGTTTCCAATACTCAGCTCGATTTCTTCATTCAGACCATACTTCGCATACGCGTTAACGATCTGGATTTCGGAGTCAATATCAAGATCTTCGATCACATAAGCCTGTTCTCCCCAGAGAGTTAGCCTTATGCTGCCGGTTTCGTCTTTTAATCGGAGGTTTGCAACTACATTCTCGGTTCCGTCTTCTCTTTCAAACTCTCGGAGTTCCCCTATTTCGGAAACCTTACCTTGGACCGAATAGCTTTCCCCAGGAATAATATCAACGATATCCGTGAACTTTTCTCTGTACTCAATCTCCTTTTCACTCTTCTGGATTATCCCCCTACCTCCCAGATTGAGTTCCACCTGCTGGTTAAAGGCATTTTCCCGAGAATAAGCATGAAGTACCTCTATAGTCTCGTCAAAATCAATTTCATCCAGAAAGCTAGTTTTTTCATCCCAGAGAGTTAACCTGATTTTCCCTGTGGAATCGCCAAGAAGAAGATTTCCGACTCTTCCAGTAGATCCGTCTTTTTTCTCAAAAGTCCGGATTTCCCCTATATCGAGTACTCTACCGGAAACGTTAATGTTGTTCATATCAGCCCTGATATTCTCAATTGGTGTAAATTCCTCTTCGTACTCGACTTTTTTCTCACTTTTCCTGATTATACTTCGGTTTCCCACCTGCAACTCAACTTTCTGAGTAAAGGCGTTCTCCCGGGCATAAGCATTGACAAGCTCCACAGTATCTCCGTATTCGATCTGGTTCAGGAATTCAGTCATGTCATCCCACAGAGTCACTCTGATTGTGCCTGTATTGTCCCCAAGAAGAAGGTTTCCTACCTTTCCGGGGTTGCCGTCTTTTCGCTGGAAGGTTCTTACCTCTGAAATTTCCAGGATTTTTCCTGTCAAATTCAGGTCTCCCATACCGTCTTTTATGTCTTTTATTTTCTGGGTGCTGGCAGTGACTTCGATTTCTTCTTCACTCTCGGCCAGGACTCCATTGTTTCCCACATTGACTTCAACTCCCGAATAGCCTTGTTTCGCGTAGCCGCTGATCTGGAGGGTTTGCCCTGTTCTGATTTTTCCAGCCTTTATGATATCTGCCATGTTGTCCCAGAGCGTTATCCTAATCTTTCCGGTTTCATCTCCAACAATTATATTTCCGACCCTCCCTATCGTCCCGTCGTTTCGGGTAAATTCTTTGGTATCGAAAACTGACAAAACCTTTGCAACAAAGTTAATTTGTCCGCTCTCAGCTGTAATGTTTTCAATTTTCACACTGTCCCGGCCTACATCCGAAAATCCAAGTTCGTTGGCAACCAGCATGGCAGCCATAGGTTCATCGCAAAGCCCTCCCATGCTTTCGACTTTTTCCTGTATACGTTGCAGAAAGTCCTCTTTACTGATAACATGGCTGAGTTTTTTATAGATCGATTCAATATCTGTCATATTATCCCCTTAATGTATGATTTCTATCTTCAGTGTTTGTTATTTGCCTCAATTCTATGGCAATAACTGTTAGTGACGGTTGCTGCTTTAAATCCAGTTCAGCATCATCATAAAATTCAAAGACTGTTAAGAGGCAAGTAGATTACAGGTTAGTAAACTATAAAATTTACAAGTCTGAGCACATTAACTTTTTAATTACAGCTTTTAATGAATGATAAGAATGGTCATAGTTAAATACCTTGTAAAGCTACTTTTCTCCTTTTTGATTTTAAGTTCGAACACAATGGCCGATTGCTTTAGATATTTCGCTACGGTATGCAAGCGGTCCTACTAAAAATTACCGTATACCCGATGAAAGTATTTTTCAACAAAGCGAAATCAATATTAATAAACTATCCCCATGCTTATCTATTCTGCCTCCTGCAGTTTTTCAAGCTAAAAAGTATCATAAAACCGCAGCTTGATATGCCATATTCTTCCTTGAATACCTTGCTGAAGATTGAATACCTTGCTGAAGAACTCAGAGGCTTTCTATTATAAAAATTTCAGGAAACAGTTTTTGGGCAGAGGATAGCTAAGAGACAGAAAATTTAACTTCGCAGCTTTGTCAAAATAAAACTTAAAACAAAACCTTATTTATAGTAAAGTTTCATTATGTACGTGATACCATGATTCGAAAATGCACTGAGCACGGCTATTTTAGAGGAGGCAGCTGTCTGCAGTGTAAACACCCTGGAAGATACCTGCTAGACGATAACAAGGAAGAAAAGCTTGGCAGGTTTGTATCTGGCACCCTCCGGCATTTCCCAGAATCGGCAGGAGTTGAAATGGACAGATTCGGCTGGGTAAATCTCAATGCTTTCTGTGACGTTATGAGAAAGCGATACAGTTGGATGAGGAAGGAATACCTTTACGCCCTTGTAGAATCAGATGAAAAAGGAAGGTATGAGATCCGCGATTCCAGAATCAGGGCACGTTACGGGCACTCTGTCAATATTGATCTGGATTACAGGGAAAGCGATTCCCAATATCTGTATTATGGGGCGAGCCCTGAAGAAGTCGATGTTCTTCTGGAAAACGGCATTTTCCCGATAAAGCAAAGATATGTCCACCTCAGCACCTCATATGAAAAGGCAGTAGAAGTGGCCCTTATTCATACTGAAAATCCTGTCATCCTTCAAATCGATGCCTTTAAAGCTCAGGAAGATGGGATTTCTCTCAAACTTGCAACCGACGACATCGTACTTGCGGAAAACATACCTCTTGAATACCTCTCTGTCGTTGAAGATTAACTTTAAAGAGCTGGTTTCAAAAGACTAACTTTAAAAGACTGATTTTTAAAATTTCCCGCAAATTCTTCTCTTTTCTTTTTTCCTCTCTTTCTTTCTTATTTTTTATCTTCTTTTTACCTATTGTTTCTCTTTCCTGTATCAGTCTTTCCTTTCCTATTTCAACTCACGGATACTTCATAAAGGCGTTCTTTTTTCTTTATCCTGAATTTGACACCAAGAAACTGTTCAGTAACCCAAATATTTGTCGTGGCATGAAGAGAGAGTTCACGGACAGTGTAAGAACTATTTCCTGCAAGAGCCATGTATGGTATTAGCTGGTCTGCCAGATGTGTGTCCACAGAGGCTCCTGCTCTAAGTTCAGGAATAACTTCGTCTGCAGCATGTCTGCCTATTTTTTCTGCGGGAAGTCCTCTTTCCCCAAGGGCACTCCCACCTATATAGCCTGTCCATAGGGTTATTCCGCTTCCAGTGGAAAAAGCTTCAAAGGATTGAGTTTCAATCTGAGAGGAATATCCGGCTTCCGTTAATCTCGTACTGGCAGCTTCGGCCTGGCGTAAAGGTACATGAGCTGGAAGATTCGAAGCATGAGAAATTCCCTTGAGGTCTTCCTCTTCTTTTAAAAAATGAAATCCTCGTAGCCTGCACGGTTTAAAAGAAGCTGAAACTTTTCCTCCCCCTTTAGGATAATAGCCGTGTTCTTTCAGGATTACGCTACCTGAATAGCCAAGTCGTTCCAGAGCCCTGAAGGTAACATGCTGCAGGTAGTCCATTGTCGGAGACCAGGCCACGTCGGTTCCTCCTTTTACCGTGAGCTCGACCTCCTCTTTCGCAAACGGCAGAGCGGGCATAATGCACTGGAGGAGTAGGGCTATGCTTCCTGCGGTCCCAATATCAATATCATACTTGCCCCCCTCTATTTCAACTGGAGCAAAAGAAAATTCAGTAGAGCCTGGAAAAAGTCCCGAAATTCTAGCCTTACAGATCCTGGCTGCTGTTTCCAGAGCCTTTAAATGTTGCTGTTTCAGGCCTGGATTTGGCCTGTTTTTCCTGATATTTGTAATCTTTATCTCTTTCCCGGTAACTGCAGAAAGAGCAACAGCCGTTCTGACCAACTGCCCTCCTCCTTCACCGTAAGAGCCATCGATCTCTAACATTTACTTCCCCCACATTTCCTGAGTTCATCTTCCTCTGTCCTGCTGCCTTCCATTTACTTTTCTTTCTTTTCCTTTATATTTCGGATTGCAGCTTTTACAGCCGGTTGGAGAGGGTCTACAAGCATGGAGACCGGTGGTGCATAGCAAGTTTCCAGATTAAGAAGGTCTCTAATGGTAGCTTTCTTTCGGATTGCAAGGGAAAGAGTATCGATCCTTTCTTTTATCCCTTCTCCTCCAGCAAGCTGCGCACCCACCAGAATATCATCTTTGAACAGGAGTTTAATGTACAGGTCTTTCCGTCCCGGATAATAGGAAGCTCTTGTACGCCCTCGGGAAAATCCTGTGCTTATCTTTATTCCAAGGCTTTCAGCCTCTCTTGAGGTAATGCCAACTCCACCAAATTGTAAATCTCCTGCCACGGCTACCCAGGGGTTGGCAAGTGGCCCGAGAGGAGTACATTTTCCTGTGATATTATTGCCTATTATGTCAGCCATATGCCGGGCTGTTGTACCCAATTGACTTAACTTTGCTTCACCCGTTATAAGGTCCATAATCTCCACACATTCCCCGCCTGCATACACATAGGGAAGAAATTCTTCTCCTGCCTTAACTTGGAGCATCTCATTTACAATTATCCCTCCGGCTTTCCCAAGTTCGATCCCGGCCTCCAGGGCAAGTGAAACCTCAGGTCTAACCCCGCTTGCAAGAAGCACAAGATCTGCAGGAAGCTGCCTGTCCCCAACGTATAGTTTTCTTTCTTTCCAGAATTTTTTAGGAAAAGCCGCAAGCTCCCCAGAGATGACCTCAATCCCGAGACTTTCCAGATGTTCCTTTATTATTTCGGAAATATCAGGGTCCAGTTGTCTGGAAAGCAGGTTTTTGCTTCTGCTTATAAGGAGGGTTTTAATTCCCCTTCTCGAAAGGGCCGCCGCACACTCTATTCCTATTGTTCCTGCACCTATTATGCAGACTTTCTCAACATTTTCCAAGGCTCTTTGGAAAAGCACTCCATCATCAAGAGTCCTCAAAGTAAAAACACCATAAGGGAGAATATTTGTGCTGCCTGTTAGAGGTATAAAGGGCAGGCTGCCTGTGGCAATAACGAGTTTGTCAAAAGGATAAGTCCCTTCTCCTGTCCGAACAATTCTCAAATCCAGGTCTATTGAGCTAGCACACTCATTTAGCCTGACATCTATCTGATTTTTTTTGAAAAAATACTGGGGCTTCACTATTAATTTTTCGAAACTCTCAATTTCCTGGCCCAAAACAAAAGGGATTCCGCAGTGGCTGTAAGCAGTATGGGAATCTCTTGAAATTACGGTAATCTCAAAATCACTCTGTCTTCTAATTTTGGTAGCAACCGCCATGCCACAGGCTCCCCCTCCTATAATAACCACTTTTACAGAATCTTTTTTTTCAGGGTTCTGTGCGGATACGGCTTCCCGAAAGTTTTCATTAATTCCGGCTGCTTTCTGAATCTCATCTACAGCGCTTTCTGTGCCAAAATCGCTTCCCATACTCTTAATAATTGTGTTTCACGCCTATTATAAGTTTTTAAGTGGCCGAAAAGCTTTCAGGTTAATGAGTGGGGAATTCTCAAAGCGATTTCTCAAAGCTATTTAATCAGGTTCTTTTTGAAAGACAAGTTACTTGAAAATCTACCCTTACCACATGAAAATAGGTTTCTGGTATAATCTGGAAAAAGCGCGAAAAGCACCCATAATATTCAAGAGGGGTCTGAACGAGCGAGTTTGGGAGTGGGGGGTTAGTACATAAAAAAGTTTCTATGCCTCGCCCGTTCAATTTTTTACAAGTCCTTTTTTTTATATATACTTTTCTAAATTTTTCCACTTTATTATTTTTTACATTTTCTAAATCTCTTCTGACCCATTCTGCAAGACTCCTTCTGAAGTTGTTTTGAAAGTATCTTCTCTTCAAGACATCATGCATGAAAAATGACTTCGACTCAATAAAATTTTTTAAATAACCACAAAGTTCTTAAAGCCTGCCGGCATTAAATACATGAATTTAATACGTGACGCACAGGGGTCCTCATTTGCCGAGATTCCTTTAAAGGCGGGAGGGAACTGTTCTGTCAGATTATATCATTGATTAACAACTTCACCTATTCATCATTGCTAAATTCGTAAAGATAATCCAATGTAACTAATCCACATGCAAATATAATAAAACTTCAGATTTACTACATTATCACTCAGGGTTAAAATAACCATTCAACGTAAACTGGAATTCATACATCATCACCCATGAAGTAAAAGTCAAAAAGTGCTCTCGATAAGCCTGATACATATTTCACTTATCGCTTACCAATTATCGTTACAGAGCCCCTAAACTACGGGATAGGGCTTCTGGCACAGATCGGCTTCATGCCCGGATTACCCGCGTTTTTAAGGGTATTTCTTAAAAACCTCAGTTATCAGGTTAATTGAAAAGTGAACACCTCTTTTGGCTTCCGGCTCTGAAGTTTATCTCAGGGTCATAATAAAAACTTATGTTAGGGCAAGGCTTTCGGGCAGATATGGAAAGCCTCAGGAACAACGCAGGTATTACTATCTGCTCACTTGAAAGTTAGATTCTCGATCTAAGAGAGCCTTAAGCCAGGCTAATACAGGCCTGGGACTTTACTAGGTTCTCATAAGGTAAGAGCTTCCACGCGATAGCGTAATTTCTTGCACTCTGTCGGATCAGGTCTCCTGGCATAAGTATAATGGAAACTCCAGGCAGGTCCGGAACCATCCTTCCGGCTACAGTTATAGTTAATTCTTAAATCTGCCTCTTCAAGGGTGTTTTATCCCTGATCCGGTATGGAATCTGATTTTTTACTATTTTTGCATTGTGCAGATCTTTACGAGTTTTCGGAGTCTAGAGAATACTTTGTATTATCAGGAAACTCGACGGATCTAATTCACAAAAGCAATCAATTGCAATTGTCAGGAATAAAATTCCTATGGAATTTAGTTTAATAAAACTATCACGATAAATCATTCACAATACATGAGGAGAATTCACATGCAAAATACAGATACTACGAAATACATCATTCATTCTAAAATTAATGCGGATGGGGTAATTGAACGTCCTGATATCGTAGGTGCGATCTTCGGGCAAACTGAGGGATTACTCGGGGCTGATCTTGATCTCCGTGACCTGCAAAAAACTGGCAGGATTGGCAGGATCGAAGTAATGGTTACTGCTAAAGGAGGAAAGACCAAAGGAAATATCTTTGTTCCCTCAAGCCTTGATAAGGTCGAAACCTCAATTCTTGCCGCGTCACTTGAGACCATTGACAGAGTAGGACCCTGCAGCGCCAAAATCGAGGTTTTCCAGGTAGAAGACGTAAGAGCTGTAAAGCGAAAGAAGATTATTGAAAGGGCAAAACTCATTTTTACCAAAATGTTTGATGAGACCGTGCCCGAGTCTCAGGAGTTGGCCGATGAAGTTCGGCAGTCCGTCAGAGTTGATGAACTCACTTACTACGGAAAGTCCAGAATTCCCTGTGGGCCGAATGTACTTAACTCAGATGCCATCATTATTCTCGAGGGAAGAGCGGACATTTTGAACCTGCTCCGCTATGGTATAAAGAATACCATCTGCGTAGGGGGAACAAACATTCCTCCGGAAGTTGCAGATCTTACTAAAAAGAAAACAGTAACAGCTTTTACTGATGGAGACCGTGGAGGAGAACTCATAATACGTGAGCTTCTGCAGGTGGCAGATATCGACTATGTTGCCCGTGCTCCCGATGGGAAATGTGTAGAGGACCTTGTCCAGAAAGAAGTTATACGAGCTCTACGTCGGAAAGTTCCTGTAGAACAGATCATCGAGAAATACGGAATCCAGGAAAGGGAAGGTGAAGAAAGTGCCTGCAGAGTGGAGAGGAGTTCCAAAAGAAAGATAAGGGCACCTGAAATTGCTCCCAGGATTGCTGAAAAGAAGTTACACAAGCGTATTAAAGTTCACAGGATCTCTTCAAAGCCAGACCTTTACGAGGAGGAACTCTCGGAAGAGGAAACGAGAGGAACCGAACCTATAAAAGCTTTTGAAAAGGTTTCTGACAAAACTACTGAAAAAGTCTCGGAAATTGTTCCTGTGACTGCAGAAAAAGTCAAGACAAGACCTGTCGTCGCAAAACCTCAGATTTCAGCAAGGGCAGTTCCCGCTGCCGTCAGAGTTCCCAGAGAAAAGCCTACCGAGAAGGTTTCGGCGGCCGTCAAAGTTTCTGGAGGTGAGGCAGTCAGAGTCTCTCCTGCCCCGGTAAAAACTGTCCCGGTTTCTCCTGAAGCCACCAGGTTCAGGCCTCATGTTGAGGCTCTGAAAGGAACTTTAACAGCCAGAATTCTTGACTCTCAGGATAAGGTAATAGAGGAGATCGCAGTTCGGGACCTTGCGAGCAGGCTGAAAACCTATAAAGAAAACATCCAGAGCGTAGTTTTTGATGGCGTAATTACGCAGAGGCTCGTTGATATTGCTTCAAGTAACGCAATTAAGAACCTTATAGGTGTAAAGATAGGGAATATAGCCAAGGTTCCTGCTGATATGGAAGTTTTGACCGCAAGCATGCTTTGAGAGACCTTTGTTTCTCTCAATATTCATTCTTTTTCAGTCTCCTTCTCTTAATCTCCATTCTTTTCTCCTGCTTTTAATTTTCAATTTCCTCTACCCTAGTGCTTAATCTTATTCCATTTTTACCCCTTAAATTTCCCATTTATTTTTTCAGCTTCCCTTTTTTTCTTTTTCCAACTTCCCTTTCATTTTTTCAAGTTTCTACTCTCTTCTTTGTTTCTTTTCTTGATGCGAGTATCTTTTTTTTTAAAACCTGGCTTTTTTTCAGGAGTCGTTAACTCTTATGTCCTCGGTTTTCTAAAATTGGTATTTCTATACTCTCTATATTCTTCTAAAG
>DATMYS010000183.1:0-11440 GCA_035560835.1 Methanosarcina sp. | reverse complement strand
CTTAAATCTCAAAAATAAAATGCTAGAAATGTTTAGACAATCAGGTATTTTTTGTCTTTGACTTGAGTTCTGCTGTCAACACCAAGTATTCCGGCAATTTCAATACCTTCACTTCCAACTTCTGCCAGTTGGGTGTAAATTTCGGCTTTTGTTATGTATTTTTCAGTCCGTGTGCCATCAGCTTCTTCCACTTTGATGGTTATCTCTTCTTTATTGTGTCCTTTCGCTAGGCATTCCTGAACGATTACTCCATACTGCTCGGCAATCACTTTCAGGCAATCGAATATCTGATTGGTGGAAACGGCATCAACTTCGTCAAGGAGGACTTTTGAAAGGGTATGAGTGCGAATATTCTCCCTGAAATAAGCCTGAACTTTTTCAGGAATTTTTGCCAGGCTTTCCACATCAATGAAATTCCCAAGCTCTTTATCCGCGGTGATTTCTCTATCGTCTTCATATACAAAATACCTGTGATCTCCGCCTTCGATCCTGAATTTCCGGTTTGCTTTTTTGTTTTCCAGGGCTATACGTACGTTTTTTTGGGTGTCATATTCTAGAAAAGTTATAAGGAATTCAGAAAGGTTCTGCATTTTTATTTTTTCTTCCTTTCGTAGAATGCCTGCCCGTGCCCATCCTGGCAGGCTTAAGCTTCCAAGCAGTTTTTCTACTATCAGGGTTTCTTCTGTAAAAGTGAGCCTGTAATGGTACTGCAAACCCGAGACCCAACCTTCCATTTCTCCTGAAATGCCATTTGTATTGCTGGAAAGTTCAAATCTCTTTTCAGCTCCGTAAACTCCTGAGATTAAAAAATCGCTAAGAACTTCAAGTATTTTCTCTTCAATTTTTTTATATTCATCAGGAGTCCCATTTTCTATCTTTGTGTACTCGGCTTTGAGGATTTCTCTCCTTTTCCCGAGATTTTCACTACAGGTTTGCAGGATTGCGTTAGTACAGGGTATAATATCCTCTATATCAACTTCATTTACTAATTTTCTGAGTAAAGTCTCAAGCTTCTCTTCAAAATTATTCATTCCTTCTATTCTACTTTTTAATTCATGAAGCGCTTCTTTCTGCTTGCACTTTATCTCTATTATGGAATTTTCCAGAGGGATTACCTGGGAAGTTATATCTAAAAAAGTTTTCAGATCCTCAATGAAATCTCGCTGTACAGGCAGTTCCGTAGAGTCCTGGTAAATATATTTCATAAAAGCACCCTGAATAATAGCTAGACGACCCTTTAAATATTCTACGACCTATAGCTATATAACGTTTTATCCAGAGGCTTCCTCCATTTCTAAAATAAGTCCCTTATTTTAAACAATGAGTTTTTTTATGAACCTGTGTCCTATACTTTGGACACAGGTCCTATACTTATACTTTTTCTAAAGTGGCCGAGAAGAGCCCGGCCATCTCATAATTTAGAGCAGAACTCTCCGGACAGGATCCAGAATCTCATTTATGTACTTTGCTGCTGAATTTTTCAGGTCCATAGGATGGACATTTTCTGCTACAAAAGCATTTTCCATCTCTTGGTAACTCTTATATGTTATATTTCCCCCAAACTTCTCGGGTCTCTCTATAACAACTGTCTCGTATCTGGGAAATATATGGTAGCGGAAAAGGGCAAGAATTGAGTTCTCTTCCGTGTCTCCTATCTTGCAGTAGGCTTTCTTAAACTTTCTGTAGATCTCTTCTTCGGTGTCGTCTACCGAAATAAAATTCTCCTTTGATGAAGCCATCTTGGTTCCGTCTAATCCCAAGAGAATTGGGGTATGAATACAGATTGGGGTTTCGAATCCGAGACTCTTTAGAGTTTCACGGGCAAGCATATGGATTTTTCTCTGGTCAATACCTCCAACTGCGATATCAACTCCAAGCATTGCAATATCAATAGCCTGCATCAGTGGATATACCATCTGAGAAACAGTTGGGTCATCCATAGCACGCCCGACTTCATCCATACTCCTGCGAGCCCTGTTTAGAGTTACTGCCCTTGAAAGTTTGAGAACATTTAACATGTAATCTGCTCCAAGCTGATAGTCAGACCCGTAAACAAAATCGGTTTTTTCTTCATCAAGCCCGAGGGCAATAAAGCAGCGCCTGTTATAGTCTGCAATTTTTCTGACTTCTTCAAGCGTCCCTTTCCGATTGAGATAAGCATGTACGTCCGCAAGCAAGACCGTAATTTCAAATCCGGCTTTTTGGAGATCAATTAGTTTATTTACTGTAAGAACGTGCCCCATATGGATTTTTCCGCTAGGTTCGTATCCTACGTAGGCACGGGGAGCCTCTTTTTTATTAAGAAGCTCTTCAAGTTCTCCTTCAGTTACGATTTCCTGAACATTTCTTTTTATAAGTTCGAGTCTGTCCATTGCCTCTACATTCCTTTTATTTTCTTATTCTCAAAACCTTAATTCCTATTAATAAGTTTCTGTAAAAGCGCCGTACCTTTTTCGGATTTGAAATTCGGGATTTCCCAGTTTTGAATGACCCTTCTGCGCAGAGATTTTATATCTCTATCAAGTACAGGATTAAAGCCAGATATTTCGTACTCTTCTTCTGAAATAATGATTCCTCTCCTCTGCCAGGCAGGAAGCGTTGCGAGATTGATTCCTCTGTCAAAAAGCATTTCATGGACTTCCCATTCTTTTCTTCCTCTGAGACATTTCGAAGCTTCAATCTTATCGATTCCTTCACTCCTCAGGGTATAAGGATGCCATAAAATTGCGCCAGGCTTCAAGCTGCCTCCAGTGAAAATACGCAGGAATTTCCTCTTTTTGAAGAACTACTATTCTAGAATCAAAAGCCACGGGTTTTTCAAGCTACAGATTTATCGTAAGTGCACTTCCTAGAAAGCTTGCCGCGACAGAATCAATTTTTTCTACTATCCCCTCAAAGGGAAGTTCCATAAAGAGAAAACTAACTTCATCCGAAAAAGTATAGGCAAAGAGAGGGCTTAAACCACTTTTTTAATAAAGAGCTCAGCAGTATTCGCCATTGCCCTGACGAAAGTTTGGTCATAGGGTTTTCCAAAGTCCAGGCCCTTAAGTGTGTTTTTAAAATTCCTGCCGTCCGCGCGCACAACCACCGGAGGGATACAGCGCATCTCAGCATAAATTTCCCGGTCCTTCATGTACTTTTCAGATTAATTTAATCTTCTTTTCGCTTTTTGTATCTCTGGATAACATCTCTTACTATTATGATATCTGCTGCCGTTATAACCCATCGATAAGGAATAATTACGCCCCTGCTAGTCAGATCAAAAAGTTCCCTATTAATGTCCGAAATAGCAAGCCCGGTAATTTTCTGATCCTCTATATCAATTACGAGGTCCTGCAATTTCCCTACATAAACACCAGCGTTTGTGTATACGTTTAAACCAAAAAGTGATGTAAGTTCTGCGCGCATTATATCCCTGCTTTGTAAATTAATTTAAATCTTTCTCCTAACCTTATATGAAAAACATACTTATATATCTTACAGTTTTGCCAATTTATATGATTGCCAGTTTTATCTCGCATTTTCAGGTAAGATGGAATCTCAGTCATTATTATAATAAATTCTCTTATTTAAATTAGCGAGAGATGAAATGATCTCATTTCGTTAACCTCTTTATATGATGTTTGAACTAAGAAGAGGGAGTTCTGAGTGTGTTAAGCTGATTTTGATTTTATTTGCTCAAAGAATACAGCTTTTACCTTTTTCCTGTAACTTTTCAGAATGAGAATGATACCTTTTGAGAATTTTTCTGTCTCACAGGTAAATTTCTGAATTGGTAAATTTCTGAATTACCTGTGAGTAGAACTCTTAAGTCTTTTTATATAACCTTTCTTTTTATTCTCAGTTTAATCCTCTTCGAATCTCAATTTATCTCTTATTTCAGTTTATTTCTTTATATTTCCAGCTGTGAAATCACATTTCGAATAGTTTCTGAGGATTTCCTGAGAATCTCGTACTGGCTTTCATTGAGCTTGAGTTCAAGGATTTCTTCCACTCCGGATGCTCCAAGCTTTACGGGTACACCGAAGTAAATTCCTTCCTGTCCGTATTGTCCCTCAAGGTAAGCCGAAGCAGGAAGAATTCTCTTTGAGTCTTTAATCACGGCTTCCGCCATCGAGACAATAGCCGCCGATGGAGCATAAAAAGCACTACCCTGTTTAAGAAGCTCTACAATCTCGGCTCCTCCGTTTACTGTCCTTTCTACCAGCCTGGCAATTCTTTCCCCTGGAAGCAGGTCCGTGAGTGGAATTCCTGATACTGTTGTATATTGAGGAAGAGGCACCATAAGATCCCCGTGCCCTCCTATAACCATTGCCTGTACATCTTTTTTCGAGCACTTCAGTTCTTCTGCAATAAAGCTTGCAAAACGTCCAGAGTCCAGAATTCCGCTCATTCCGAATACTTTCTTTGTCTCAAATCCTGTTGATTTCATAGCTATGTAGGTTATAATGTCAAGTGGATTTGTGACATTAATTACTATGGATTCTGGAGCATACTTTGCAATATTTCCGGAAACTTCTGCAATTATTTTAGAATTTATTTTAATCAGATCTTCCCGAGTCATCCCGGGTTTTCTTGCAATCCCTGCTGTAATAATTACAAGATCAGAGTCTGCGATATCTGCATAATCATTGGTCCCAATTATTGATGTGTCATAACCCTTTATTGCCCCTGCCTGTATAAGGTCGAGTGCTTTTCCTTGCGGTAGTCCTTCCACAATATCTGTCATGACAATTTCGCCAAGGTCAAGTTCAGCCAGCCGCTGGACTGTAGTCGCCCCTACATTTCCTGCACCAATTACGGAAATTTTAGCCATTTAACTGTACACCTTTGTTAAGCAATTTTATTTTAAGATAATTTTGGAACTTCAACATTTAAAAATTTATCCTGCAGTCTGACTCTTTATTACCAGTCAGCTACTATTATTATATCTATCTGTGTTCGAACTTTATACTATATCTAGTTCTTGAATTTGCTGTTTTTTTTCTTTTGGACTCTTTCAGATTTCATGCAGTATTTTTATTAAATATTACCCCCAAATGTTTCAGGGGAAACATGCTGAATAATACATACATTCATATTCCAGGTGTAGGAAAAGGCCTTGAACAAAAAATCTGGGCTCAAGGTATACATACTTGGAAAGAATTTCTTGAAATGGAAGACCGGATATCTATACCTTCATCACGAAAAGCCAGAATTTGCGAAGAGGTAAGGAAATCTGCTGAACACCTGGCAGCAAAAGATCATTGTTTTTTCTCACAATGCCTTCCTTCTGCCGAACACTGGAGGACATATTCCTTATTTTCCGATTCTGCCGCATTTGTAGATATCGAAACAACGGGACTTTCTAAATCCCGTGACAAAATCACCATTGTGGGGATCTACGACGGGAAAGAATCAAAAACATATATAAAAGATATTAACCTTGATGACGTTGTAGAAGAGTTCTCAAAATACAGGCTACTTGTATCTTTCAACGGTGCCCGTTTTGATTTACCTTTTATAAAATCTGAATTTCCAGAAATTGAGTTCAATCAGCTCCATATAGACCTTATGTACCCCTTAAGGCGAATAGGGTACAATGGGGGTTTAAAAAGCATTGAAAAACTACTCGGGATCACCCGAAGCGACGGTACCGAGGGCATAACAGGTTTTGATGCCGTGAGGCTCTGGAAAAAATATGAGAAAGGAGATCGTGAGTCTCTGGATGTACTTATTAAATACAACAGAGAAGATACAGTTAATCTGAAAACTATTCTAGAGCTTACCTATCCTAAAATGGTTGAAAGAGCTCTGAATGCCTGAGATGTATAATCTTTCAGGTTCCAAATGACAAGAGGTAAAAAATCAGGCTGCAATAATATTTCCTTCAGTTACTTTATTATACTTATATTGCGGTTTCTAACAGTCGACTTTGATAATGTATTGGCATCTTTATAGCAAATTCTTGTTTATAATCCGAATATCATCTATATGCTCTGGTAGGAAAGGGGAATTCGATGGAAGTTACAATGAAGTTCGGGGATAAAGTCACTATGGCAGACGTCCGAAAACTCCATGATATGGAAGATGTAGTGTTTGATAGGGAGTGGTTTGAAGAAACAGAGGTACGAAATCGAGATGTGTACTACATGTTCAGGGATCTTGCGAAAAGTGACTCTGAGCTTGAAGCAATTAAAGCTCATCACCTGAGGTATGATATTACTGTAATTCCTCCCGCAATGCTTGGATCTGAATACATTAAAACTGTAGGTCACTACCATCCGCGTGTTCCAGGAACAAACATTTACTATCCTGAAATTTATCAGGTACTTGAAGGTTCTGCCACCTATCTTCTGCAAAAGGTTAAAAGCGGAGAGGAAGATCTTGTTCTTGATGTCGTAGTCATAACAGCAGAAAAAGGAGATTTAGTGCTCGTTCCTCCTGGATACGGGCATGTGACTATAAACGCTTCCGATAAAACTCTCGAAATGGCAAACTGGGTTTGCCGTGATTTTTCCTCGGTTTATGAGCCTATAAAGAGGCTTTCCGGAGCTTCTTACTTCCTGCTTAAAGATGGTTTTGTCAAAAATCCCCTTTACAGAAATACACCGCCTATCCGTCACCTTAAACCGTTTGAATGCGACGAATTAGGGCTTGGCTCCGGTGAAAGTATGTATGAGCTTGTATATAGAATTGAAAAACTGAGATTTTTAACAGCTCCACAGGATTTTACAGGCTTCTTAACAGGAGTGCTCTGAGAAGCAGGCTATTTTCCAGCTTAAACAGACTGGACTTTTATTTTTCCTTTTCCGTGCCGTGCTATCAGAATATCTTCTCTTTGTCTTTCTTACCCTTATAGTGTAGAACCTGATGCAAGCAGGAGCTGAGAATTCAAAAAACAACCAGTAAGGCCCAAAGCATATATCGTGGTAATTAACAGATAACTTATATAAGTATAAATACTTTCAATTACTGGAGGTTTGAAATGCAAAAAAATGGATACCGTGTTCAATTTACATCATCCCGAATAAAGGATCTCATGTACAGGACTACATTTGATCCTAAGAGAATGGATGGAGATATCATACTTAATCTCTCACTTATTGATAAAAAAGATCTGGACGACGTTCTTGGAATCTTTAAAATGGTAATCTCAAGCGGTCTTTCGGTAACTCCCTACGTTAAGATTGTCTCCGAGGGAGAATCTATCGGAGACCTGACTATCGAAAAGGGAAGGGTAGGTATCGGGACCGTATGCAGCATTACGATTGACGGCGTACTTCTCAAGGCGGGGATTCCTGTAAACCCTAAACTTGGAGGAGTTGTTCAGATCCGAAATGGAATTCCTGTGCGCTTTACTGATGTACTGACCTATGTAAGTACGACTGTAGATCCACTTGAAATCCTGATGTCACAAGGTATTACCTCTGTGTCGGAAATGCTCAGGACAGGCTCAGGCAAGGTTCTTGCAAATCTCAGGGAAGCTCCTATGGTTGCAAGAGATGAAATTGAAAGCTGCCTTTCTGACCTTCTGGATGCAGGCTTCAGTGGTATTTTGGAAGTTGGGGAACCAAACACACGGGTTCTGGATGTTCCCATCGAGAGAGATCATCTCGGAATAGTTGTCATAGGAGGGACAAACCCTATGGCTGTTGTACAGGAATATGGGATTGCTATAAATACCAGTGCAATGTCAAGGCTAATTTCATTCAAAGAGATGAGCAGGATTGAAGATTTGGTTTAAGGCTCAATGATAAATTTTATTCTAAAATTTGTTTGTTTTTATTGAGCCTTTATCTACTACTCAACTCAGTTTCTCGTAATATACTTCCGAAGGCTGGCTTCTTTACTTTGAGTATGTCTTTTTTCGCATTTGTTTTCCTATAAACAGATCCAGTTTTATTGCAAACTCTTCCTTTTTACCGTTGGGAATAGTTGCTCCTGCTGCAATATCGTGTCCGCCACCTGTACCCCCTACTTCAGCCGAGATTATCGACATGGCTTCCGAAAGGTTAACTCCTCTGCGAACCAGATCCTGTGTTCCTCTGGCTGAGACTTTGATTCCTCCTTCGGCCTCTGCAAAAGCAATAATGGGAAGATTTCTGTTTTCAACTAAGGTAGAACTCATGCCTGCAATAATTCCCACGATAGTCTCTTTTATTTCCGAGCCTGCATCAAAGTACTGGATATTTTCAAGCTGGACGACTCCTTTTTCTTTAACATACATGAGCCCGTTAACAAGGTTCTGTCTATGTTCGGCAAGCAATTTGCGGGCGTCTTCATAAGCTTCTTCTCTATTTCCCATGCAGACCGCAAGTCCTATCTCGGCATGGTCGTAGCGCGCAGTAGCATTAAGAAGGGTAGAAAATTCGGAAGCGTCTCTCATTTCAGTACCTTCTTTTTCTCCCAGAAGGACATAAACCTCACCTATCAGGCGCTCGATTTTATATGAAGGTATACCTGATTTCAGGCAATAATGGATGAGTCCTGAGACAATCTTCTGTTTTTCCGGGGTTTCAAGGTCAATCCAGCGCCTCCAGCGTTCATCCTGGCTGAAGCGAATGTTAAGAGAATGAAGAAACTCGATGCAGGCTTCTTCATCTCCTGTAAGCCCGGGAAGATAAGGATCTGAGGAATATTGTATCAATTTATAAATCGGGCGGGTTTGCTTTCCGAATAGAGTCAGGTCCTTTTTGAACTGGAGAGCGCCTTCTTTAACTCCTTCTTCCAGAATTTCCCTGTTGATCCCGACAAGCTGCCCCATTTTCATATGTTGCATGTCCCCAACTGCCCCTACTATGGCAAGCGAGGAAAGATCTGGATTTTTTCCAAGGGCTGAAGCCAGCAGGTAAGTACTTCCCGAGCCGCTCAATTCATAGGACCCATTTGCTCCAAAAAGGTGGGGATTCATATGAAATTGATAGCTTCCCTGCGGCTGGTGGTGGTCTGAGATTACTGCATGAATCCCGCGAGATTTTATCTGTTCGCACATCCCGCTTCCCAGATCCGTAAAAATGACGATATTATGATTTTCATCTGCAATGGTATCAAGAATCTTTTCATCAAGCTGCTTGACGAAGCGTGTTGTATATTCAAAATTACCCCGTTCAAGGGCAGTACAAATAATTCCTGCAGAAGTCAGCCCATCAGCATCAATATGGGATACAACGTGGACTGATTTGTATTTTTTAATCTCTTCGGCACACTTTGCCGCCTCTTTATGAAGTGTTTTCATTGTTTCAGACATCATTCTCTCCACGATTTTCTACTCGCCTCAGCTTAAGCGCTTATTCCGACTTTATTTTCTTTCCCATTCCCTCGGATCAACCCTATAATCTTTTCCTTCTCTTTTGATTTCAGGAAAACTCCGGATCTCCTGTAACGTAAGTTTAAGATCCAGAGCAAAATATTTTTTTTCGAGCTCATTCCAGGGAACTATATATGCTTCTCTGCCATGCCCGGGTCCCATGCGAAGCTCCACTGCAAGGAAGCCACGTCTTCCTGATTTGTTCAGGTAGTCCGAAATTCTTTCTATCTGATGAATTCCATTTTTATCCACGGTAAAATGCTGAGAGAAGTAAAGCGCATTTGCTCCCTTGTCCACTGAGATACTTTTGCATTCAATTCCCAGGTATAGATCTGGATTAAGAGAGTCCACAAGCACATCAAGGAACTGCGGAGTAAATCTATGTTGCTTAAGCCTATAGGAAATAGCTCTTATCCCTTTTTCTTCAATGTATGCATTAAATGAGTTTACAAGCATGTGTTCAAACTCGGTCATGAAATCCTGTTAGATCTTTTCGCTATTTTACTTAAGCTTTTTACTCAGGATGCAATTCTTTTTATTTCAGTCGAATACCCCGTAGCTTGCTACGGGGATGGGAAACTTCCCCGAGAACCGTTATTAAATAATCGATTTATATTTTTAGTTCCATTTGTACTGTAAATGGAACTACGGCATGCAAACCATTGCGTATATAAAATAAGGTATCACATGGTCTTTGCATGAAATACCGTAAAAACTTTCTTTTATATTCAGAAATCATAATCTTTTTGAAAAATATATGCTTTGAAATTGGTGAAAGATACTGTTTTGAGTTTGATGCAATTGGTAGTGATGGTGATCATGTTCATCTTTTTGTTGTTGCTGAGCCAAAATATTCTCCGTCAAGAGTAATGCAAATTATAAAAAGCATCACAGCAAGAAAAATCTTTAAAGAATTTCCTGAAATCAAAAAACAGTTATGGGGTGATGAAATGTGGGGTGATGGAGGTTACATTGGAACTGTAGGAGATGGGACAATTTCAGATATTATCAAAAGCTACGTTGAAACGCAGGGAAATCAGGAAGAAAAAGAAGCATATCAGCAAATGAAAATATTCGATTATTGATACCATTATAACCAGAGCGGTGGCGCGAACAAACCCCGTTGCTTGCACGGGGTGCGCCAGCGCAACTTTGATTTGAGTGAACAGGAGCAGATACGTCAGCCTGGATAAAGTTTCAGAATCAGGGAACTGGATTCGTTAATCTGAAACTACTATTGATCACCTAAAACTAAGCCCATTATCTTAAATTTTGAAAGGTTTCATGAAAGAGTTCTTTATAGAACTCTTGAACTTTTAGGACGTAACAGAGAGGAAATTATCTCTGATATACTGGACTCTCTATTTTCTGTTTATGATTTTGAAGAGATGAATATAAACCTTGATTGAACTAGTATAGTTCTTTTCGGGACTAAATCCAACCTTGGTAAATTCGGATATAGTAGAGATCACAGGCCTGATAAACTGCAGATAACAGTTGGAATTAGTGAACTAGCTGCCCCCATAAACATACCTATTGGAGTTACAGTGAATAAAGGAAATGTTCTTGATCTTGAGCACTTTCCTACTTATAACCAGGTAAAAAGCAGACTTAAAAAGGTTCTCTTATTGTTTTTGATTAAGGAGCTAACACCATAGACAATCTCAAGATTATACAGGATGCTGAGATGGACTATCTCATTGCCAAGAAACTGAATACGAGTGACGATAAAATAATTGAAAACTTTGATCTGGAAAGAGTAGAACTAATCGATTCCGAAAAAGGTATACATGGGATAAAAATCGTCAAACCTGGCAGCATTAAGTATTTCTATTTCTCTGAATCGTTACAGAAAAAAGGCAGTTGGTAGCAAAGGCAAGAGCTGCTATGAAGAAGTTACAGAAGCAAAAGAGATTCACAGGGCAGTCATAAACAAAAAAAGCTTCCAAAGAAATTCAGAGTAAATAATGAGTTGATTGAGATTGATTACTCTTTTAGAACTAAGCTAGAAGAGCTTAGTGACGAGGAAGCTATAGAACTCTTGAAAGCTTCATTGATTAATGGAAGAGAAGGATTTTTCTGTCTGAAGCAGGGATTTGACACTTGAAGATGCATTAATAACATCTAGAAAAAAGGATTCTATTGAGAAAA
>DATMYS010000182.1:0-9036 GCA_035560835.1 Methanosarcina sp. | reverse complement strand
AAAGAGATATTAATATCTTGGACAAGAGAAGATATTAGACTCTATTAAGTGAGAAATCTACGCGGATATTTTTAAGATCTGAATATTTTCAGGAGGAAAACGCATAAAAAATTTAAATATTATACCTAAGAGCAGGGGAATCTTCCGGGTAGGACTCCGTTTTTTGAAGAACCGCATCTTCAGTATATTTTATCATGAGTATGAGCGAAGGCTCCAGAGAAAGGTTCTGAATTCAGAAATCCCGCAACATATAGCTGTTATATGTGATGGAAACCGTAGGTATGCAGGGCAAATGGGAAAGGATTCAAATTTCGGACATGTAATGGGGGGAGAAGCTACAGAAAGAGTAATTGAGTGGTGTTATGAGATCGGGGTAAAGCAGCTTACTCTCTACGCTTTTTCTACAGAAAATTTTAAGCGCTCCGAAGAAGAAGTCGACAAGATCTTCAATGTTATTAACGAAAATTTACTGAAACTTTACTCTGACCCAAGGACACACGAAAAAGAGACACAGGTTCGCGTCATAGGAGACAGGTCAAAATTACCTGCTTTTCTGAACGAATCAATTGAAAATATAGAAGAAGCCACGAAAAACTACGGAAAGTTTTACCTGAACGTTGCCATTGCCTATGGAGGCAGGCAGGATATCATTCAGGCAGTCCGCGATATTGCAGTCTGTATTTCCAGCGGGAAACTTTCTCTTGGGGAAGTGAACGAAAGCCTTATTTCAAAACATCTTTATCCTGCCCCGGGGATCTCGGTTCCGAATGTGGATCTTGTCATCCGCACTGGCGGCGATGAGAGGGTTTCAAATTTCCTTCCCTGGCAGGCTAATGGAAGTGAATGTGCAGCTTATTTCTGTGCTCCTTTCTGGCCAGAATTTCGAAAAATTGACCTTCTTCGCTCGATCAGGGTATATCAAGCCAGGGAAGCCGAAAGAAAGCAGGAGCAATTATATAGAGTCTCGAAGGTTGTAAATTTCCTGAAAATGGGAACTCGTGATGAAAAAAGTGAAGAAATTGGACAGCTTCAGTCAATTAAAAATCAAGGGATCTCCTGAAATGTTCAGCGAACCGCAATTATATGGAAAATGGCATGAAATAATGCCATTTCAGTTAGTTACCTTCTTTCCTAAACTAAAATGCGGGAACCTCAAAATGAAATGAATTTCCATGTTTCGGAAGTTTCCTGTCTATGTTGATTCTAAAACAGTCAGTCTGACCTGTTAATATATTAGAATAATCTCTCAGAATACCGACATATTGATATTCAGGAGACGAATATTTAAAGTGGGGAAATTTGGCTGTACCTAATTTTTCAGTTTAAAAGCTTAACGAGAAGCTTGAGAAAGATTATCATTGTATTGGGGATAAATTAATCCGCTCCAGAGTTGACAATTCATTTAGAATGAAATCTATGGAGATTGGTTTATACAGGGGAGTTAGAATGGACATTACTAGAGAGTTAAATCTGCGTTCCTGCAGGACTTATTTTCAGAAAGCTGGGAGATCAGAATACACAAGACCTGTAAATTTGGGGCAAGACCATTTCCAGTATCGTTTAAAATCGCTGGAAAATGAGAACTTCAGAGACAGAGATATTGCGACGGTATCTCTTTCACGTTTGCGGGCGACGATAACTCCCAGGATCTTAGTCAAAGAAGGCATAGGGAAATCCAAAGTCCTTAAAGACAGAGTGCTTGCCTGGCAAGGAATAGAAACCTGAAGAAAAGCAGGAGGGATTTTACTGGGAGAAGAACACAGAAAACCTAACCGCCTGATAAATGAAAAGAGCCCGTATCTCCTCCAGCACGCGTATAATCCTGTGGACTGGTATCCCTGGGGAGAAGAAGCTTTTGAGAAAGCCAAAAAAGAAAATAAACCTATTTTTCTGTCGATTGGATACTCCACCTGCCACTGGTGTCATGTAATGGCACATGAGTCTTTTGAAGATGAAGAGGTCTCAAGACTCATGAACAGAGCTTTTGTTTGCATAAAAGTAGACCGGGAAGAACGGCCGGACATTGATAATATTTACATGACGGTCTGCCAGATTATTCTTGGAAGAGGTGGCTGGCCTCTTAATATTATTATGACCCCGAAAATGAAGCCTTTTTTTGCAGGAACCTATATCCCCAAAAAATCCCGTTTTAGCCAGACAGGGATGCTCGAACTCGTGCCCAGAATAAAGGAAATATGGGACAAGCAGCATGAAGAAGTCCTTGAATCGGCTGATAAAATCACGTCTACTATCCAGAATATGATCTCAGAGTCAGCAGGAGAGGGTATAGGGGAATCAATAATGGAGGAGGCTTACGAAGAGCTACTGACTTCTTTTGATAACGAATATGGTGGGTTCGAAAAAGCTCCTAAATTTCCTACTCCACACAAAATTTTCTTCTTGCTCCGCTATTGGAGACGCAGTGGGAATCCTGAAGCTCTTCATATGGTTGAATATACCCTGGAAAATATGTACAGGGGAGGAATCCATGACCACCTGGGTTCGGGTTTCCACCGTTACTCTACAGATAATATGTGGATTGTCCCCCATTTTGAAAAGATGCTATACGACCAGGCTCTTATTGCAACTGCATACACAGAAATTTATCAGGTTACCGGTAAGAGACTATATAAGGAAGCCGCGGAGGGAATTCTTGATTATGTGTTAAGAGATCTGACATCTCAAGAAGGTGGATTTTATTGTGGGGAAGATGCTGATGTTGAGGGAGAGGAAGGAAAGTACTATCTCTGGACTTTAGAAGAGGTTCGAGGTATTCTTAGTCCTGAAGATTCCGAACTAATTACAAAAGTGTTCAATCTCAACGAAGGAGGTAACTTTGAAGAAGAAATAAGAGGTAGAAAAACTGGAACTAACATTTTTTATATTCCTCGTTCTCTCGAAGACCTTACTGCCGAATTGAAAATTCCCGCTGACGAAGTTGAGAGTCGGGTAAAACTGGCTAAAGAAAAACTCCTATCAGCCCGGAATAAACGTAAGAGACCTGCAAAAGATGACAAGGTTCTAACTGATTGGAATGGACTTATGATTGCAGCTCTTGCAAAAGGTTTCCAGACCTTTGGCGAGGAGAAGTATCTGAAAGCCGCCGAAAAAGCCGCGGATTTTATTCTCAAGAAACTTTACAGTCCCGATAGGCGATTGCTTCATCGATATCGGGAAGGAAAATCCGGCATTTCTGGAAATGCCGATGACTATGCATTCCTGGTTCACGGACTCATAGAGCTTTACGAGGCAGGGTTTAAACTGAAATATCTTAAAGCAGCCCTTTGCCTCAACAGAGAATTTCTCGAGCACTTCTGGGATCCAGTTAAAGGGGGATGCTTTTTTACTGCTGACGACAGCGAATCGCTTATTTTCAGGAAAAAAGAGTTTGCGGATGCAGCCATACCTTCAGGAAATTCTACCGAGATGTTGAATCTTCTTAGACTTTCCAGAATGACTGCAGATCTCGAACTGGAAGATAGAGCTCAAGGGCTGGAACGCGCTTTTTCAAAACTCATCCAAAAAATACCCTCAGGGTATACCCAGTTCTTATCAGCGTTTGATTTTGGTCTGGGCCCAGCTTATCAAGTGGTAATTGCAGGAAAACATGGATCTTCGGACACTGGACACATGCTCGAAGAACTCTGGGCTTACTTTATTCCTAACAAAGTGCTGGTTTTCAGACCTGAAGGAAAGGATCCTGAAATTACAAAGCTGGCGAAATATACGAGAGAGCAGGTTCCTATAGAGGGAAAAGCTACTGCGTACATCTGCCAGAATTATCAATGCCAGCTTCCTACCACTGAGGTCACTGAGATGTTAAGAATGTTAAATATATGAATGCAGCTGAAACTGAAGGCTTTAATCAGATGGGCTGTTAAAATTAGAGTGGAGAGATCGAAAATGAAAGAATACACATTTAAAGAACTCGCAGAGTATAACGGTAAAAATGGCAAGATGTACGTCGCCTATCAGGGCCAGGTCTATGATGTCTCAGACAGCTATCTATGGGAGGGTGGTACCCACCAGGGACTTCACGATGCAGGAAAAGACCTTACTGAAGAAATGGACGAGGCACCTCATGGGCCTGAATTATTTAAGGACTATCCTGTTATCGGGACTTTGAAGGAGTAAACTGGTTCGGACTGCGATAAATATATCTGGATTGGAAATACGTTGATGAGGTCATTTGCTCGAAAGGTATAAAACCGGCATATTATGAAAACTTCGACTGGTGTTTTATGGAAGCTTCGGTCCGAGGTTTTTAGCCTTACTTTCTTGTTTTCAGAACGCAAAAGACAACAGGCATGAACATATTCAGTAGGAGAGTAATCAGTAGGAGAGTAATCAGTAGGAGACTAATCAGTAAGAGACTAATCAGTAAGAGACTAATCAGTAATAGTTTTTTCGAATAACTTTTAAGGGCTGCATTAAGTATAATTGATATAAATTCATTCTTTTTTCCATGTTAATAGGACTCACCGGTACTCCAGGGACTGGAAAAACTTCAGTAAGTAAGTTTCTTGAAAAAAAAAGGCACTGGAAAGTAATCCACCTTAACGAAATGATCAAAAAAGAGCATCTTTACACCGAGATCGATGAGGAAAGAGATGCTGTTATTGCGGATATGGAACTTGTCAGGCAACGTCTTGAAAAGATTATTGGCGGAAGGGAAAATGAGGTGATAATTCTTGAAAGTCATCTTGCCCATTACATCGCGGATATCGTGATCATACTCAGGGTATATCCTCCTGAATTAAAAACGAGGCTAGAAGCACGCGGCTATTCGGAAGAGAAAATAAGAGAAAATATTGAGGCCGAAGCTCTTGATGTCATCCTGGTTGAAGCCTTTGAGTGGTGTAAGAAAGTTTTTGAGATAAATACTACAGGAATAAGCATTGAAGAAACAGGACAGAATATCGAAAAAATTATAGACCATATTTTAAGTGGCGATGAAGACGAACTGTCGGAGTATAAACCCGGATCAATTGATTGGATTGATCTAGTTCCTTAATTGTTGATAATTAAAAATGATAAGAAAAGTTATAAGGGAGATGGGGATTAGATCCCCGGAAGATACACTTCCTTTTCCCTTAAATTATTCAGTTACAACTGTCAGGACAATCGCCTGAAGGACATTTTTAGCATTTGACTTTAATCGTAACGGTTGCACAATCTGATCCATTCTTGCCTTTTACACAATATTTGAAACTGTCAGTACAAGATTTCTTGCAGCTTGATGGCTTTGTGTAGGTGAATTTGCCGTTACTCTGCATGCAGACCTTGCCGCCCAGTTTGGTAGTAAAACATCCTGTAGTTGTAACTTTAAGGTTGCTTCCTTTGTCGTTACTCAGTACGTTATAGCTGCAAGACTTACATTTACAATTAAATACATCGTTCCTTGCATCCGTTTTAGACTTGCTGCATGAGGTGTTGTATGCGGCTGCTCCTGTCATAGACATGACAAAGAAGACCAGCGTGAAAATACATATTGTCTTGAATATACTTCTTTGCATTATATATCCTCCATAGTATACACTCAACCATAAAATTTTCAAAGATTTGATTTTTTAAATCCGATTTTCACTGACAATGAAAATATACGCTTCTGGATTAAACCCCCCGATTTATCAGAGAGGTATATTTTCATATGATTGAGTGATCTTTTTACGCTATTTCTTAACAAACAGTTAAAGATTAAACTGCTTGTTCTGAGATTTCATGTACCTTTTACTTTTCTAAATAACAGGTACTTATCAATGTGTTTAGTTATAATAACGATTGCAGCAGTCAACCTAGTATGTCGAATTAAGGTTAAATGTTAAAGCGTATTATCACAAAACACAGAGAAAAATAGCCCCTGATTTCATGAAAAAGTTTTAAAAGTACACTAAATAGGAATAGGATTTTCTTTTATAAAAAACTTTCTCCAGTGTATACACCAGTTTAAACATTTCTCAAACTATTTGAATATTTTTAGTCTTTTTCTTTAGCCTTGTTTGATCTTAAAATATAACTAGCTCATCGATTTCAAATATCCTCAATAAACTGCGGATAAGCACAGATGGTTTCAGTTCTTTATCGGCAGTGTGTCGATTCAAAATTTACAGCAAATTTGCAACACTGCCAGTAAGGAAATGAAAAGGAAATGAAAGAGACTTCTTTCTTATTAAATTATGAAAAACGTCATAACGAAGAATTATTATCGCTGGCGGAAACATTCCTGAGACGATTTACTCCGTCTATTTCCTTAATAACTTCGACAACTGACTTCGGAACGAGGTGTTCCCATTTCTCCCCTGCAACCATCCGTCTTCGAATCTCAGTTCCTGAGTATCGTTCCCGAATATAAAGAGGAGACTCCTTTACACAAAATCCGGCTTCTCGGAAGAGCTGAATAACCAGCGGATTGTTTGAGTATACTACTTCAAAATTAGGCGTTCGGGACGCGACGTGATGGACCCAGATAGAGTTATACTTGATATCTTCAATAGGGAGAACATAGTGCCGAATAGGGAGATTTTCAAGCGCATTGTACACCATCAACACTCTTTCCCCTGCCGTAAATGGGTCCGTTGACTCGTGACTTTTCTGGGCACTTCCTATGCCTACAACCAGTTCATCAACTTCTTCAGCAATCTGCTTAATTATGGCATGATGCCCGAAGTGATACGGTTGAAAACGTCCAATATAGAAAGCTCGCACCATCGCGGATCTCAACCTCTAACCGTACCTTAGTTATTTTTTTTTCTCAATATGTTATGATATCAGACCGTCTCGTTACGGATTCCAGTATCAAAGCTAAACTTTTTACAGACTTCCTTAAAGTGTTCAGCATTATCTTTGCGCTTCATATCAATAAGCTTTCTGATAAGTTCAAGGCCAGGCTTGGGATCTTCCATGATCTCCATTTCTTCGCGGACCATCTCGAAGTATTCCTCTCCTATTTCTGTCCTGATAAAGACTGAGTTCCACCCATCTGGAGCACCGACCGAGCCTACAGAAATATCGGCAAAGACTGAAGTGTAGTCACAGCAATGGTGACAGGGGTTTCGGGCATATTTGGCTACATCCTTAATAGGAACGGAGTGAACCTCGCCGTCATTGGTATAAACCCAGAATTTACCTTTAGTGAACTCCATCTTCCTGACATCTTCGATGTTGACTTTCATAATCTCCGGGATAATTTTCTCAATCATTACGTCATGATGAAAACTTTCCATACATAGTAATCCGATGATAAGCACGATTTTTTCGCTTACGTTTTCCCGGATCAGCCGCGCAGAATGGGCCTGACAGGGCACCCCAACCACTGCGATCCGATCGTATTTTTCGAAAGCTTCCCTGAGGGCTGCGACAACCGGGTCAGAAGTGTACTTGGTTCCTCTTGTCCTCTCAACATCTTCAGCACTAGTTAATAAAACTACTTTGGATTCCCATTTTTCGTCTCGAGTGATTCCAACGGCGCAGTCGATTTTGCCCTGCTTGAAAAGAGATTTAAGGATACCACTGGTAACTCCTCCATCCTGGCTGCCTGCCTTGTCCTTGAATCTTGCGGCAAAAAACTTGCGCACATTTGCAAGCTCATTTTCGATGAAGCCGTCTACTACTGGACAGACTCTGCTGCAGGTTAAACAACCTTCACAGACTAGATACCCAGCTCCTTTTTCATACAGGCTCAGATCATTCGGATCACGGATTTCTGCCGCCTTCTTTACAGTTACAGCCCCTATAGGACATACGGCCTCGCATGCTCCACAGGCTGCGCATATGTCATGTTCAATGACTTCTGCAATCTTTGGTGGCAATTAGTTCCCTCCAACACCTTAATATACTCGCCCTAAAGGCAAGATGTTTTTTAAAAATACGATGAAAAAATTAAAAAAAAATTATGCAAGATGTAATCAAATTACATCTTTGCAATGATTTCTTTACCTATAAGCTTTATTGCTTTTTCTTTGTCAGGACCGATTGGAGATCCGGCAACAATCTGGGTAACTCCGATCGTCTCTAGGTCCCTAATTCTCTTCATGCAGTCTTCAGGAGTTCCACAGATTGAAAAAGCTTCAATCATCTGGGGTGTAACAAGTCCACTCATTAAAGCCCCGAAGTCTCCCTTGGCAATAGCTGCACCGATCTGGTTCTTGGCTTCGACCGGAATTCCATGGCGCTCGAGAACAAGGTCAGGGGAGCCTGCAACAATGAAGGCAACCACTACTTTTGCGGCATTGACTGCCTTTACGGGGTCCTTGTCAATTGAGAAGCAAGCGTATGCTGTAATATCGACTTCGCTCGGGTCGCGGCCGGCTTTTTTGGCTCCTTTTTTAATCTGTTCTACAGCGACTTCGAAATCCTTCGGGTGGGAAGCATTGATAAGGACGCCATCTGCGATCTCACCTGCAAGTTCAAGCATCTTGGGGCCCTGAGCACCCATATAGATAGGGACATCTCCGGCTTTGAAAGCGAGCTTGGCACCTGCGAATTTTATCATTTCCCCGTCCATTGAGACCTTCTTGCCTGATATGAAATCTCTAATTGCTTGGATTGCTTCTTTGGTGGTTGCAAGAGGCTTTTCCCATGCAATACCCATGGCATCGAAGGTTGCTTTGTCTCCGGGTCCAAGGCCGAGAACTGCCCTGCCACCTGAGATTTCGGCAATTGAGGCAATGCTGGATGCAGTAATTGCGGGGTTTCTGGTGTAGGAGTTTGTAACACCGGAACCGATCTTGATACTGTTAGTGTTCAGGGCAAGAACGGTAAGAGTGGAGTACACATCACGGTTGTTGTAGTGGTCAGTGATCCAGACATGGTCGAATCCCTGCTGTTCTGAGAGCTTTGCGTAATATGCGATCTTTAAGGCTGGATCGCTTGGCACAAATTCAATTCCGAACTTCATCTCAAATTACTCCTTTACTATCTATTAGTTAAATGGGTCCGTTTTTTGTCCCCAAAATATTTCTCTTAAATAATAATTAATATCCATTATAATAGACATTAATTATAAACCTTATATGATTTCACATAACAGTATTTAAG
>DATMYS010000181.1:0-3431 GCA_035560835.1 Methanosarcina sp. | reverse complement strand
TTATTTATGTACACCTAAATAATTTTTCAATTGTTTTAATTCATACTTTTAACTTCACTTGCGTACAACTTCAGTTACGTATATCGCATCTCCTTCTTTGATCCCGAGAAGCTTTTCAGGATTTATTATCCGGCCGACAATATTAGTTGAGGAAAATCGTTCTCCGGTGGGGCCGAAAAGCTCATCGTCTCCAAGTCTTACTCCTATAGTCCCCATCCTCTTTGCAGCCTGGTTTGTGATCCCTATTTCTCCTCCGAGTACTTTGTTCGTGGGTGTATTTTCTGGAAGGATTTCCTTGTACTTGACGACTTCCTTTTCTGTCTTAAAAAGGTAAGCATCGTCATATATCATATAAACAGGAAGTTTCCCAACAGTTTTTGTTTTAAGTTCAAGGCCATGGCGGAAGAAATCCACAGATTTCGGGGCTTTTTCAGGGTAAAGCTCAATCTCAATCAATTTATCTCTGGATACTGCATATGCAGTTACCTTTGCTTCTCCAAGGATTTCCAGGGTTGTTGGAGGGTTCTGACTGACAATTACGGCATCCTTTCCGGTGTATCCGTCTTTTACCAGTTCAACCCCTATGGAAGAAAGTACGGGCTCGACCTCCTCAAAGCTGTGTCCCAGAAGCACTATCTGGGGAGGAAGACTCTCAACCGAGAGTTTCTGTCCTTCTTCTGCGAGCTTAATGAGTTCGATACCTTTCGTCACCTGCCCTACAACCGAATGAACAAGGCTCGAAGGTCGCTCCTCCTTGGAGATATATGTTCTACCCAATCCATATCCGACTGTTCGGACCGAAATCGCACCTTCTCGTCTCGGATCGAAATTTTCGTAAGGAATAGGTTCTCCCTTCAGGCCATCATCTGATATAAATGAGCTAGTAGTAACGTCTACATTAAGAGTTCCTTCACGGGTAAGGGCATAGAAATGTTCTGCCCCTTTTGGAGCGTTCCTGGAAAGCTCGACCTCAAAATAAGTAAATATGCTGTTTCCGTCTTCAAGCGGAATAGAAAGATCAGTTGTACATGTCTTTTCTGAGATTTGCTCCCATTCTATAATCGGCTCAATACCAAGAATTGTGTCCTCTCTAGAAAGCCTGGACAAAATTTTCCTTCCGGTCACAACTTCTGCAAAGACTCCGTCTTCAGGAATCCCATATTCCGCAGTATGTCTTTTAAGCGAAAAAATAAGATGGGTGTTATGGGGATCGAATCCTCCTGCTCCAAACATCACCTCAAACGCTTCAAAGTTTCCTGTCTCACGCGAAGGTTTAATCTCGGCTTCAAAGGGCCCGAAAGCCAGAGCTTCAGCACTTGCCCAGTGGATAGATTTCCCTTCGTACTCTTTAAAATGTTCAGCCCATAATTTTCCTGAAGGCGATTCAGGATCTTTTATTTCTATCCTGAATTCTCCTCGGGGAGTATTGATAGCGTATTCAGTGATTGTTTCTGTCTTTTCCTCAGCGGCCTCTTTCAGAATTCCGACCGCTGTACCGTCTATATAAGGGGCTCTGGAAACTTTAAGGGCATCTCTAAGGGTAGAGCCTGAAGGTAAGGTATATTGTTGCCCGTTCACCTCTACGCTGATCTCATTACTCGTAATCGGCACCTCATTTAGTATTTTTCCATACTAAGAGGTGGCAGCATATTTATATTTCTTCTGCAGCTTTGACCCTTTCGTCTTCGGTGAGTTGAGAGAGTATATTCTTCGGCTCACCTATGTCTACAATCTTCCCGTTACGCATAAGTGCGACACGGTCACATATCTCGTTTACGAAATCGATATCATGAGAGACTACGACAAATGTTTCCCCTATATCCTCTCTGGCCTTAAGGATGGAGTTTGTCACCGATACTTTGGTAATTGGGTCCATAGTCCCTGTTGGCTCGTCCATAATGACAATTCTTGGTTCCTTGATCAGAACCTGTGCAAGTGCAACCCTATGCCGCTCCCCTTCACTCAGCTCGTCAGTCATTTTGGGTAAAATAGCTTTTGCCTTATTTTCCTCAAAGCCTGAAGCCTTGAGAGTAATTACCGCTTTTCGGACCCCGAGCTCAAAAGGCAGATCAAGGCTAATAGACTCAGTAAGGTTATCTATTACTGAGCTATGAGTGTAAAGGCCATACTCCTGGTGCAGGAACCCCATATATTTAGTTGCTCTTCCTTTATTTTCCACTCCTAGCTTTGTCATGTCAACCCATTCGTCTCCCACGCGAACCTCAACCTCTCCAGATGTAGGTGGTAAGATTCCCATAAGAATTTTTGATGTTGTAGTCTTGCCCGCTCCGCTCACTCCAACTAGCCCGAAAATTTCTCCTTCTTTTACATCAAAAGAGATACCGTCTACAGCTCTTACTACGCCTCGGTCGACTGAAATATAACGCTTTGAAAGGTCTCTTACCCTGATTATAGGTTCCCCGACCATGACGTTCTTTTCCTGCCTTAAAACGGATACACTTTGCATAAAGATTGCAGAAACCTCAAGTGGATCCCCTTCCTTGACTACCTCTCCATTTTCAAGTAGGATAGCTTTATTCGCCAGCTGTTCAATGACTTCAGGCCAGTGCGAAGTCAGGATCATGCTCATATTATAGTTCTTGACTGCCCTGATCATAGCATCATGTACCAGCTTTGCAGTCATGGGATCAAGGGTACCTGTGGGCTCGTCAGCTAACAGGAGCAAAGGACTTCTCACAAGCTGCCTTGCAAGCACAACCCTCTGTTTTTCTCCGCCTGAAAGTTCTCTTGCAACATGCATCATGCGGTGACTTAGATTTACTTCTTCCAGCAGTTCGACTGCTTTTCTCATGGAGTCTTTTCCAGTATATCCAATTTCATTCAGGGAGTTTATGACGTTTACAAGAACCCTTTCGTCTCCGTAAAGGGCAAAGGTGCGCTGAAGCATGATAGCTATGCGTTTTGTAAGATCTTTCCTTATCGGGTCATAAAGTGAAAGTTTTATAAAATCAGCTTCGAAAGCTTCCAGTACTTCGCCACAGACCGGGCACCTCTGGCCTGTTTTACTGGGGCGCTCTATGTATCCGCATTTCGGGCAGCGGGCTAGATGATAAATTACTTCACCTGAAATATTCTCAAAAGACTCTGTGCCGCGCAGTACATGCATCAGGATTGTTTTTCCGGATCCGCTTTTTCCCAGAATTCCAACTATTTCCCCTTCATTGATACTTAGGTTTACATTTTTCAGGGCTTTATGACCGTCGAAATCTACGGTTAGATTTTTGACTTCAATAAATACTGGCATGGATTTTCCTCCGCAATTATGAGCTGCAATACTTTCTGATGACTCTTGCCTGGGCATATCGCTCAAGAGTGAAAAGCAATTACTATAAACGAATAATCAATAGTACAACAACAAATTTTACACTCTTAACAAATTTCACACATTTGGGCAACAACTACATAAGAGT
>DATMYS010000180.1:0-3334 GCA_035560835.1 Methanosarcina sp. | reverse complement strand
TATATCAAAGCTTTTTTCACTCCATGGGCTGTTTTTACCTGTTTTTGTTCGAATGTCAATGGAACGTACTCCTTTCTGCGCATTTTTGTCTACAAAAAGGAAAAATTCCTTTGTAGCAGTCCTTCCAGGATTGAGGACTCCGACATTTTTCACGGCATTTGCCTCGGAATCAAGGGAGAAAGGATATTGAGGAACAATCTCAATGTCAACATTGTCAGCTTTATCCCCTCCAATGTTTTCCACCTGAACGGTCAGATTCAGGTATTCTCCTATTTTTGCAGGATAGGGATTTGTTTCGACTATTGTAACTTTCAAATTGGCTCCCCCAACAGCTGCAGAGGCAGGAGCTGCAAAAAGAGAGGAAACTAAAAGCAAAGACAATACAAGAGGGACAAGTGAATTTTTGATTTTTGTCATTCTAATTCAACACCCTGATTAGCTTTATTTTTGAAATATAACATTGAGATTATTCCGTACTCTGAATTATCCCATCCTTTACAAGCACTATCCTGTCTGCATATCCTGCAATTTCCGGATCGTGAGTAATCATTACAATGGTTCTTCCGTCTTCGTTGAGTCTTCTAAACATACTTAGAATTTCGCAGCCGGTCTTCGAGTCCAGATTTCCAGTAGGCTCATCTGCAAGGAGGATTGTAGGGTCATTGACAAGAGCTCTGGCGATAGCAACTCTCTGGGATTGACCACCTGAAAGCTCTCCCGGCTTGTGGTGCATTCGGTCCTCCAGCCCCACGAGTTTAAGTAACTCCTTTGCTCTTTCATGAGTATCAACTCCACTCCTTGCGTTAGCATAGGTAGGGAGCTCAACATTTTCAAGAGCTGTAAGCCTGGAAATCAGGTTGAATGTCTGAAAAACAAAACCAATTTCTAACCCTCTGAGCCTAGCAACTTCCTTGTCAGATAGTTTATTGATATCCAGACCTTTAATAATGATTGTCCCTTCTGTAGGTCTATCAAGAAAACCTATCAGATTCATAAGTGTGCTCTTCCCTGAGCCAGAGGGCCCCATTATGGCAAGGAATTCTCCATCTAGAACTTTAAGATTTATATCATGAAGAACTGGAACTTCCAGATCTCCAAGAGTATAGCTCTTTCTGACATTAATAACTTCAATAACGGAAGCTGCTACCCGATGTGTTTCGTCACTCTGTAGATATCTTGAACGGCCTAATTCAAATTTAAATGGCTCTTCATTTGAGTTAACGAGGCCTTCTCCAGAGGGCAGTTCTCCTTCAAGTGTGGGATTTTCGATTTCTGTTTCCAAGATTAAATCTTCGGGAGCAGAAATATCTTCTATCGAGATCTTCGTTTCCATGTCTACTCCTCTGTTTTTCAAATGCTCAGATTATTCATAGTATCCTGGTTATCCATACAGTATAGCCTATTTTTGATTTTTATGTTTTAAGTATTTACAGTAGAGTGGTTTTCCAGTGCGCTAAATTCGTTAAACGGATTCATAGAGCCACTAGTTAAAAAGTTATTTTGAACCTATTTTTAGCCAATCAGTATCTAATTGAACTGGTCAAGAAGAAAGGATTGAAAAGAAAAGGGCTATCTTTAGACAGAGTAGCCCTATTCAAGGGACAAATTTTATTCGTATCTCAAAGCATCCACCGGATTCATGCGTGCAGCCTTTCTTGCAGGATATAAACCAGCAGTTATCCCAACAATAACCGAAACTGCAATCCCTATTTCGATCAATGTTAAGGGGAAAACAGGAGGGAGTTTAAGTGCAATTTCAAGAGCATAAGCTCCCATACCACCGATTATAGTACCTACAATCCCCCCAAAGGAGCTAACCATTACAGATTCCAGCAAGAAAAGAGATAGAATATTGGAATTGTTGTAGCCTACAGATTTCATTATCCCGATTTCTCTGGTTCTTTCAGTTACGGTCACAAGCATAATATTCATAATTCCTATCGAGCCCACAAAGAGAGATATTAGTGCAAGAACAAGCAGGAAGGAACTCAAAGCATCTCCTATTTTTCCAGTCTGCTCAAGAACCTCTTCCTGATTAAAGACATAATAGGGCTTTAAATCCTCATCATCAATATCTCTTTCCGGGACTCCAAAGTTCCTGGCTAATCTGCTATCCACGTCATCTGAAATATCACGAACTTTTTCAGGACTTTCTGCCATTGCAAGGAAAGCTCCATAGTCTTTTTCCCCTATCATCTCATTCATCGTAGAAACTGGAATAAAGACTGTTAAGTCATAGTCACTGTCTTCACTTACAACAGTTGGCTTGGAATTTTTCAATATTCCTTTTACCTTAAAGCTCTTCTTCACAACCGTACCGTTCTCCTGTCGAAAAGCGATCTCTACAGTGCTCCTATGGGAAATATTCTTACTGAACTTGTCATTTGCGATATCATATCCAAGAACAGCAGCAGAGCTATCTTTATCCGTCAGGAAAGTGCCCCTTTCCATTTGCAGACCCTGGATCTCCTGAAAATCTTTGTTGATTCCTGCAACATTAACGTTTTTTGTTTCCGAAAGATATGTGAGATCCCCACTCATCGATTTTCTGGGAGATACACCGGAAATTCCCGGCGTATTCTTCATTAGATTGTATTCGTTATCAAAGAAGAGATTTGGCTGCTCGCTGGCTGCGATAATAAAATTAGAACCTACTGATGAGATCTCATCAGTAAAAAACTGGTTAAAACTGGCACCAAGAGATGCATTAACAACTACTGCAGCTATGCCAATTACTATCCCCAGTGTTGTAAGTGCAGACCTT
This sequence comes from Methanosarcina sp., assembly GCA_035560835.1. Lineage (GTDB taxonomy): Archaea > Halobacteriota > Methanosarcinia > Methanosarcinales > Methanosarcinaceae > Methanosarcina. The sequence goes on along the minus strand of DATMYS010000180.1, from coordinate 570 downwards.
AGTTTAGCACTTCCTATACTCCCAGACGCTATACGAGCTGCCTGTGCAAATTTTATCATATTTTCCCCCACAAATATGATGTCAGCTAACTCTTTAATTATTGTTTCCTTCTTCTGTAGAACAAGAAAGCTGCAGGAACAGAGATTATAATAAGTCCACCTGCCAGTACGGCTTTTGAACTAGATTCGGACGACTCTGAAGTATTTATAAATTTTAGGTCTCCTACAGTATTTGCGTGTCTGTTGATTCCGTTGTTGTAGTTCGCAGTGAGGCTCATGTTTATTTCTTCCTCTTTACTGGTACTCCACGAATCGTCTTCCACGGCATTAAATTCGATTGTAAAAAGTTCGTCCGGATTCATTGGCCCTATGAAATATTCCGCAGGGTAAAATGTGATGCCTTCAGCTTCAGGTTTTATGCTTACGGAGCTAAACTCATTAGGATGGGTGTTCGCTACGTCGAACTCAATTGTAGATTCACCGTTTGTCAGTTGAAGTTCTTTCGAAGGAATCACTCTTATGTTTGAAGAATCTACCTTGAGAGGAATATTTTTTCTGCTGTTGTAATCGA
>DATMYS010000179.1:0-5995 GCA_035560835.1 Methanosarcina sp. | reverse complement strand
CTCAATAACATAATAAAATATAATTTAAAAAATAAGATGGGGGTTTATACTTGGAAACTCAAACATCGAATAGACTTAAAAAGGCAATAGCTATTTTGCTCTTAGTCTTATTTTTTGTGTCATTAACAGCCACTGCGACAAGTGCAAAACCTTGTAAGGGATCGGCACCTTTGTGTCCTCATCATGATAAGGCAATCTGCATCAATGGACAATGGAAATGTTTAGAGACGCCTTGTAAGGGACCAAAACCTTTGTGTATTCATGGGACAGCGATCTGTATCAATGGGCACTGGTACTGTAAGTAAGGGACTAGCAATTTGTGCATTCATGGAAAAGCAGTTTGTGTAAATGGAATATGGGAATGAGTTTGTATTGGATATAAGTCTAGTTGTCCTAGTGAAACATGAGATCTGTCTCAATGGAAATTGGAAATGTATGTGGTACTGGTAACTAAGTTATTGGACATTGGATCATTTATTCAATTTTATATTTATTTTCACTGATTTTACTAGATATTTGTATGAATTATTCTTTACACGTAACTACTAACTTGATTTGTACCTCGTTGTTTATAGTCCTGACATCATAATTAAAGCTCATCTAAAAGCCATTTTACCTTTATCGTTAACAGTTCCTAATAATGCGATTCCGAAGTAGGTTCCTAAAACTTGACTTTTTAATAGACCCAAAGATCACGGATTTTTCCAAAAAAATAAGGAATTAATTTTGGAATCGAAGCATTAGAAGCCAGGCAGTAAATAGGATAGAAAGCCTGACTAGAGAGTTTTTCAGAATCAGAACCACGTGAAGTAGATTGTAGGAGCAAGCACAGTCCAGAGGAGAAGCGAGTAAACCAGCCCTTTTTTCCAGCCATATCTGAGAATAAAATAACTTGCAGCAAGAGCACAACAAATATCTGCCAGCATTCCCACAAGTGCACCTTTCGAAAGCTGCTCTGAGATCAGGAGCAGTTCGCCTCCTTTATAATCTATGCTCAGACCCAGAATTGCTGCCAGATATACTGCTGGGAAAGCTGCAAAAACTCCCCCCAATCTACCTCCGAATTTCTTTGCAACAACAGCGGAAATCGCAACAGCGCTTCCTCCAAAAAGAAAACGGAGGAGAACCGGAAGCAGCTCAATATTCAGCATTATATCCCGTTCCTTGTACTGGAAATACCTTATACACACAGTTATATAATCTTTATTGAGAATTTGACTTGTTTAACGTTTGCTTTAACGTTAATGCCCATATTTTTCCCTGATCTCGGATTCTTTAAGTACATTGAGCCCCAGTTTCTCAAGGATTTCAGAAATCTTTTTCCTTTCTTCACTTTTCATGGATTTCCGGTCAAAATAAGCAAAATCAGCCTTTGATTTTTCAATTGCTTGCCTGATCAGGGCTTCATCTAAAAATTCCAGCTTGTACTTTGGAAAATTGTGCCCGAAAGAGATTCCGGTTTCAAACAAAAGCCCGGTCTGGCGCATGGCATAATGTCCTCCACCAAAACCAATGGCAACAGGCACTTTTTCAAGAGAAACTGCAAGGATAGCTTTTGCAGCAACCTCGCCTGCATCAGGATCTTTCCACTGCACTTCAGTGCTTCCTATCTCAGCATAAAGCGATGGAACTGAAAGCTCAGTCGGCCCGTGGTGGGTCACTTCAAGAGTAACATCGTACTTCAGGCTTTTTTGCTCAACAAGTCGCTTCATTTCCACAAGAATGGATTTCATAGCAGCCGGAGAAGAGACTGCAAGAGACTTAGGGCAGCCTCCAAGCCTTGCATCGTTCGAGGGATTTCCTGTACAGTGTACGGTAAGGGAAGAAATCTCCTCTTTGCTCCGGTGTTTTGATGCGAAAATTATAAGGGAAGCTGGCAGCTTCGCGTTTTCGAGTTTTCTGTCAAGTCCGTCCTGGAAGACATGCATTTCCTCAATATCAATAAGCCTGAATTTTCTGTCCTGCGATTCCCTGGCTGCAAAGAATCCGGAATTCTCAGGAAGCTCAAGGAGTTTCCATTCCATAAGGCTCAAAAGGTGAGTCTTGATGTTCTGGCTGGCAAGGTCGGGGGCAGAACAGATGATTGTTATCTTTGGGATCGTGTTTTCAAGAAAGTTTTTTTCCTGACTACTGGGTTCTTCTGGGTTGCTATCGTCTTTCATTTCTGATCAATTCGAGTCCTTATCACTTTACGTCCCCTATAGATTTCGTTAAGATAGATAAAGCCAACCCCGTGTTACAGTCCTGGATATAAAACCTGAAAAGATGATGTAAAGTTACCCTGGAAAATCAGAAAGAGTAAAGCTCGAAGAAGAAATTCACTGAATTAATAGCGAGATCAGATTTGGGGTAAAAAGCCTTTAAATGAAAAGTAAAAGAGATCTGAAGTAAAGAGCAATAAGAACCTTTAAGCCAAAAGTAATAAAATCTATAGTAAAAGCAGCAAGAAACTTATTTTTCCAAAAAACTTAACATAAAAGTGTTTTCAAAAAAAAGATTCTTGGCAGACTTCTGCTCCCTGAGAAGCATGAGTCTGCGTTTTTCTGTGTAAAAAAAGTTTTTTAAAGTGCTGAAACAGGATTATCCGATGTGGATGTAAGAGTCCACAAGTTTCCTGATTTCTTCGTTCTTGCCGTAGAGTCTCTCACTGAGCTTGTTGTCGTCGAGACCTTCAAGGTAGTTTACGGTGTCGTTGATCATACCTTCGGTGAAGACATCATACTCCATGAAGACATCCTTCAGTTCCTTCAGGGCCTGAGCGGACTCGTAGCAGGAAGCAGGCAGGTGTTCAAGCTGGGCAAGCCTGTCCTTGTGTTCGTCCTTGAAAATGTTGACATCGATGTAGAGCTTCTTTGCAACATCAAGAGCGTTGTCCATTTCAAAGCCGTGGCGGATACCTACAGCAAAGGCTGCCATGAGGAGGTAAAGGTCAGCTGAGGGGTCTGCGGCACGGAATTCAAAGGTAGATTTGTAGCTGTGGCTCTTGAACTCTTCATTATAGTTCGGGTTGGCGATGGCTATCATCTTGCTGGATTCTTCAGCGAACCAGCCAAGAGGCACACGGACCAGGGCAGAACGGTTCCTGTCTCCCCAACAGATGTTGGTAGGAGCTTCCTGGTGAGGTACAAGGCGCAGGTAGGATGTGGGAATTCTGTTTCCAAAGGCAGTAATTCCTGATGCAATGTCAAGAAGGCCAGCTATTGCAGTTTTTGCAGTGTCGCTAACGCCGCCATTTTCGACCATAACGCTCTTTCCGTCCTTCAGGAGCTTCATATGGACGTGCAGCCCGCTTCCGGCTTTTCCGACAGTAATCTTCGGAGCAAAGCTTACAATTACACCGTACTGGTCGGCAAGCATCCTGAGCATCCACTTTGCGATAAGTAGACGGTCAACAGTATTCTCAAGTGTGTCAGTCTCGAACTCGATCTCGTTCTGCTCGTAGTAATATTTGTCGTCAGTAAAGTTTCCGACTTCAGAGTGTCCGTATTTGATTTTCCCGCCAGCTTCGGAGATGTACATCATTGCTTCCTTTCTAAGCTGGTCGAATTTGGTGAAGGGATTGGATTCGTGGTATCCTCTCTGGTCAACGGCTGGGAAGCCCATATTGACATCTTCTTTGTTGGCAATGATGTAGTATTCGAGTTCACCCATTGACTGAAGTTCATAGCCTGTCTTCTCGGTCAGAACTTGGCCAGCCTTCTTCATGACGGTTTCGGAAGAGCTTGCAAGAGGCATTCCGTCCTTGTCGAAGTAGGAACAGAGGATATCCAGGGTTGGGATTTCTTCAAAAGGATTCACGAAGGCAGTCCTGTATTTAGGAAGGACATAGAGATCGCTTGAGTCTGCTTCGATGTATGTAAAAAGGCTTGATCCATCGACTCTCTCACCAGCGGAAAGCAAGTTGTCAAGGTGTTCTTCATCTCTGATCACAAAGGCGAGGGCTTTAAGCCTCCCATCTCCACCAACGTAGCGGAAAGTCAGCATCTTAATGCCGTTTTCCTTGACGAACTTGATAATATCCTCTTTGGTAAATTCGCTTGCTGGCTTATTGAGGTACTGTACCAGTTTATTAGGATTCAGTTCTATAGATGATGTTTTCATAATTATCCCTTCTTCTTAATTGGAATATTCTAGGTAACTGCAATATTCTAGGTATTAAAGCCTCATTTCAATACCGAATACTTTCCAGGCTCGCGGATTGCCACATTGGCCATAATTTTTTAAACTCTTGCCTGCTAGGAAGAAGATAACTTACTGCTGTCTATATAAAGTTTTTCATTTTTATATTTTTTCAAAAAAATACTATAAAAAAAGGGGCGGCGCAGTGTAATTTCAGTTTTTTTAGAGTTGCATTTCCTTAATAGAGTTAAAACGCCAGTTAAAATCTAAGGTTTTATCGGTTAAGGGTTTTGCCTAATAAATATATCGGACAAATACAATATAGTAATTAAATAAATCCAGTTTTCGGACTGATAGATGCAGACATCTTTATCTGCTTCTTATTTCGAGCTATTTTATTACATCGGGAGAATGGAGGTAAAAAATATGGAGATTTATAGTGTTCCTGAGATTGTTAAAGATGTGTTCTGGGTTGGGGCAAAAGACTGGAACCGCAGAATGTTTGATGCTTTGGTTCCGTTGCCTCAGGGGACAAGCTACAATGCTTATCTTGTGAAGGGAGAAGAAAAAACAGCGCTTATTGATACCGTGAACCCTGGTTTCGAAGAGGAGTTCGAAGAGAAAATAAATCTGGTTTCCAGCTTGGAAAAACTGGACTACCTGATTATGAATCATGCCGAACCCGACCATGCCAGTGCAATTCGTTATATTATGGATAGGTCTCCCGACTCGGTGCTTGTTACGACGGAAAGAGGCGTGAAAATGGCAAGCCTTTATCATGATCTACCAGACGCCCGGGTCAAAATCGTTGCCGATGGTGATACTATTGATTTGGGGGGAAAAACCCTGCGCTTCATTGAAGCTCCCTGGCTTCACTGGCCTGAAACCATGTTCACATATCTGCCTGAAGACAAGGTCCTTTTCCCATGTGATTTCTTCGGGGCTCACACAGCCCAGGGCGTTTACGATGAGGATATCGAAGACCTTATTCCTCTTGCAAAACGCTATTACGGGGAAATCATGATGCCTTTTGGAAAAATGGGAAAAAAGGCTCTTGAAAAGATAAAGGATCTTGATATCGCGATTATTGCGCCGAGTCATGGGCCTATCTACAAAAACCCGCAGCGTATACTTGAGCCTTATGCAAAATGGACTGCAGGGGAAACGGAAAATAAAGCCCTTGTTGTCTATGTGAGTATGTGGGGTTCCACAAAACTGATGGTCAGAACAATTGCCGAAACTTTGCTGAAAGAAGGTGTAGATGTCAGAATCTATGACCTTGAAGTCGCAGATACAGGAGATGTTGCAAGAGATATGGTTGATTCCCGCTCTATTATCCTTGGAGCTCCTACCGTTCTTGCAGGTATGCATCCTCTTGCACTTTATGGCACTTATCTGGTCAAAGCTCTCAATCCACCTGCAAAATATGGTGTTGTACTCGGATCTTTCGGCTGGGGTGGAGGCGCTTTGAAGCAGGCGGGAGAAATTCTGGTTCCCTCGAAGATGGAAATTGTGGGAACGCTTCAGGTGAAGGGCAAACCCAAGGAGGAAGATTTGAGAAAGGTTGAGGAAATCGGCCTAGAACTCGCCAAGAAAATGAAAGCATAACCTGAAAATATGTGCACATTTAAACCTGAAAATCTGTGTTTTAAACCTGCATGTAAGGTCTCTCTTAGTCCCTTCTTTCAGCCCGGTAAAATCCGGTTAATCTATCCTGACGGCCTTACTTATCCTTTTTCAAATCTGTCTGCGGAGCTACTTAATGGTAAAGTTTCTAAATTCTCGAAAAGGAAATTTTTGAGAGCCGGTTGATGGAAAGTGATCACAGCTTTTCAGAGAATAGTTTTTCTAACAGGTCGAGGTTCTATTTATTATT
>DATMYS010000178.1:0-7539 GCA_035560835.1 Methanosarcina sp. | reverse complement strand
CTTTTGGAGAATAACTAAATGATGAAAATGAAAAAAATGATTGCTACCTTGCTGATTGTTTGTTTCTTAATGTCATTGACAATTGCAGAAGTAAGTGCACAAGCAGTAAAGCCCAAGATTACTATTACTCATGTTCCACCTTATGGTGTTTCAGGAAGTGCTTCAGGTATTGTAAAGGGTGTGAAGCCTTCAAACTATAAAGTCGCAGTCTACATTTATGTAGGCGGATGGTGGAACAAACCCTACTGGAATTCACCGTTGACGAAAATAAAAAATAATGGCACATGGTCCTGTAATATCAACACTGGTGGAAATGATATATATGCTACACGTGTTGCAGCTTTTTTAGTTCCTGCAAAATATGTACCTCCTAAAATGGCTGGGGAAAAAAGTCTACCATCGAAACTATATAAGAATTCAGTTGCCTATTCCATAGTTAAACGATGAAATGATTTATGGTCGCTTCCGTGAGTTATTAACTAATTTCGAAAAAGCGGGATACGTAATAGCAGCTGGTTGATATTTTGTCTTTGAGTGTTTTTGTTTAATTGCGTCTGTTTCCTATACTTTTCTATGTGCAGGAAATTGGGCGTACATAAAGCAGCAAAAAATGAAAGCGAAATGCAAATATACGAATACTCTGGAAAATATGAACTGATTATTGGTAGACCACTAGGAAAAGAGCAAAGTTATTACGTAGTTTCAAGTAATTTTTTGTTTGGTTTTTAACTCAAAAATTAACGCCCAGGGCAGGATTTGAACCTGCGCTCTCCCAAAGAAGAAACGGTTTTCGAGACCGTCGCCCTACCACTAGACTACCTGGGCATTTTGTCTTAAAGTAAGAAAATTTTCTGGGCGCTGCCCGAAGTTTTCAGTGCAACGTATTTCAGATGCAGGGTAAGTGAATATACTTTCTTTCATATATATTTTGTCATAAGAAGCATCTATGCATCAGGAGGGCATATACCTCAAAATTCGAAAGCGACACCTCAAAAATCGAAAAGTGAACTCTGGCCTGCATCATCCGGTTCTTTACTATTCGATTCTTGACTATCCGACCCTTCTTTTTCGATTTCACCGGTTTTTTTCCGGAGACTTTTTACCCTCTTTTTTTCGGGTTTTCTTGCTTTCGCGGGATTTATCTTCTCAAGATCTGCAAATGAAAGCTGTCCTGTTTGCTGAATGTCTTCATTTTTCAGGTTTTCAGGCAGCTCAAGCCAGCCGTACTGGCCGCCCCCACCGGGATGAATTATAACATTGCCTTTCCTGAAAGCCAGGATCGCGTTTACTATCCGGTCGTCACCCACAACTTTCAGGTCTTCAGGCTCGGAGTAAATAAGAGCTTTGACTTCGTTCCCAAAGCGTTCTATAAGTTTGTTCCAGGCCGTTTGTACGCCTTTTGTCTGGACGCTTGCATGGCCGAGCGACATCTGGATAATTTCGGCAAGAGGAATTAGGTGAATGTAAGGAGGACGGTGTTCAGGATGTTTCGGCTCTTTAAAGTCTGCGAGTTCATTAACTCGGTCGAAAACCCCTTTCTTTATGACACCTCCGCAGATCGAGCAGCGCCATTTATTTTCAATGGCTTCAGGCAGTGGATACTGGGTAAAACACTTAATGCAGGCTGACCGGTTGTATTTGCCCTCTTCGGGAAAAAACCCTACATTCAGAGTAGCTCTATATCCCTGTTCCCTGAGTATGGCTTTTTTCAAGCCATCAAAGGTAAGCTCAGGAACCTCAAACTGCGTAAACTCCCTTGCCAGTTTGTTGGTCGAAGGGGAATGAGCATCGGAATTCGAAAGAAAAGTCAGGCGGTGCAGATCTTTTATCCGGTCGGCATAGTCACTGTCTGCACTCAGGCCAAGCTCCAAGAAAGAAATATAATCTGTCATATCTCCATAACAACTTTTCAGGCTGTCATGGTAGCCGTAAAGTGCAGTCCAGGGAGTAAATGCATGGCAGGGGCCGATAAGGGCTCCAAGATCTTTTGCGATTTCTGCAATTTCACTGCCATCAAGCCTGACACTTGGACGGCCATCGGCTTCAAGGTTGCCGAAAGGAGCAATGCGCTCTGCCAGTTCTTCAGCTTTTGAAATCGAAGGCAAAATCAGAAGGTGATGCACGCGTTTGCTGTCTTCTATCTCGGTAGTAGGGACGAAATAAATCTCATCTATGCGGATTTCTTCATCTGAAACAGATACTCTTTTGATCTCTTCGAGCCACTTCGGATGAGTGCAGTCTGCAGTACCGATCAATTCCATCCCTTTTTTTGAAGCCTCCCTGGCAATTGTCGGCAGTTCCATTTTTCTGGAAGATGCCATGGAGTACTTTGAATGGAGATGGAGGTCTGTATTGACTTTCATTTCCTTCCCTTTACCAGAAAATCCAATTTTTAGCGCTCGCTTTAATTAGACAGCTTTAGTTAAATATTATTTTTTAGTTCCCTGATTATAATTCTCTAAGGCCATATCATCCTATATAGCGCAAGTCTTCTTCGGTAGGTTTGACTTCCGGGATTGTCTGCTGCTCCTCTTTTTCCTTTAACTTCTCAAGGATGCTTTCCATTTCCTCGGCTTTTTTCTCAAGAGACTCTGTGTTTACCTCGATCCCGAACATTCTACAGAGCACCTTTAGAAGGGACTGGGCGCTTTTAGGGTCCATTAAATATCCTGGGGTCATACCCATGAGGCAGGCAGCATCAATACCTCGCATCTTGCTGAAAGCTACAAGCAGGCCCGACGCTCCAACTATACCTCCGCTGGGTTCGGATTCCCTGAACTCTACCCCATACTCTTTGATTTCTTCGATTAGTTCCGTGTTATTTGCGACCCCAAGGACAGTTTCCTCATAGGTCAGTTTGCCTGTTGGATACCCTCCGAGCGTGTAAATTCTTGGCACTCCAAACTCTTCTGCGATGTCAAGATAAAGCGAACAGAGTTCATAATGTCCCTGTGAAGTTGTACTCTGATGATCTCCTACAAGGAAAAGGATATCATTCTCATTTGCTTTTGCGTAGTATATAGTGTTGCTTACAGGACGGACCGTACAGTCTTTATTAACCAGGACCTGAGGTGGAAAATGCGGAGAATAAACCTCTATTATTTTTTCAGCCCCAAGTTCGTCTACCAGATGCTCCGCCACTAGCTTGCCTACGAGTCCTACTCCTGGAAGTCCCACTACAAGGATTGGTTTTTTGAGTTCAAGATTTTCTTTCAGGCGGACAAGTGTACTTTGTTGCATAACAATTCCTTATCCTTTCTTTGCTATTCTGCGGTACCTGCCATAAGGGTCCTGAGGAGAAAAGCTAGCCGGATTTGGGGAGAAAGTTTTTCCCCCACAAACTGGACAAATTTCCCTTAAAGTGTACCTGCCGCAATTTTTGCATTTGCGGATCTTTTGTCCCAAAGGGTATCACGCCTTTGCCGATTCGATATGCCGCTTGAAAGTCCCATGTCCGCCAAGTTTGGTAATGGCATCGACTGCTGTCTGGGCAGATTTTTTAAGGACTGATTCAGCTTTCTTGTAATCCGGAGCAATTACCTTGATTCGGTATCTTGGAGCTCCTGTGTAACTTATTTCAAGCCTTATGTCTTTTCCATCAACATCATTGATAGAATTTGCAGCACTGAGGGCCTGCTTTATGACTTCTATGCCGTTTGGGAGGTTGCAGGTCAGATCCACATAGCCTGCAATGTCTACAAAAGGCAGTTTGATGTTTTCCCCTGCGATTTTGATTATACTCTTTAAGTATTTCTTATTGACTTTGATTCCTTTGAAGGCTTTTTCCCCTTCAATGGCAGCTTCTTCAAAGGCAGAATATGCACTTCCGAACTCTTCTACGAGTTTTTCATGCAAAGCTTGCAAGGTACTTTCATCGGTTTTTGTCTCTTCAGCCACAAATTGGAGCCATTTGGCGGCTTTTTGCTCATTTTTCCATTCCTGGATTTTAGCGCGCCTTTGGTGCTCGTTTACGTCTTTCAATGAAAGGTCGATGTGGCCGCGGGAAGGGTCCACGTTAAGAACCTTGCAGACTATCTTCTGCCCTTCCCTTACGTAGTCCCTGACGTATTTGACCCAGCCTGCTTTAATTTCGGAGATATGGATAAAACCTTCTCTTCCTCCGAACTCCTCAAGCTCGACATAGGCTCCGAAATCCGTCACATTCTTTACAGTACAGACAACGAATTCTCCGACTTCGGGCCAGTTATCGTTTCCCATTCGTACCACTTCTCAAGTTTTATCTCTTTTACTTGTTACTCTATTGCTCTAAAGTGCTTTTACCTGTCCGGTTACTCAAGCACTTCAAGAATGTGAGTAGTAATTGTCGATTTTCCACCGGTTGGTTCGGCAAGAGTCCGTCCACAGACAACGCAGGTGATTTTACGGCTAGCGCTTCCGAAGATGATCTGTTCGTTTTCGCAGTCGTTGCACTTTACGCGTAGGAACCTGCTTTTTGGCCTCTGGGTATAGTCTACCATTTTATCTTACTCCTTGAACTCGAACTTCTTTGCCCTGAAGCAGGGTCTCTGGTGGGCTTTCTTACATACTGTGCAACGGTATCTGAGCCAGATGCGCTTTGTGGGTTTGTCGCCACCGGGCACCTTGGAGAATTTTCCGCTGTTTCCTATGCCTTGCTGTCTATCCTTCTGTCTTGCAATGTGAGTCATGGATGAAGCCTGCCCCTTCTTGACCCTCTCAACGACTACTTCCTGATGGGTCTTACAGAACGGGCAGTAAGTCCTGAACCGCTTTGGAATCTTCATTCTTAACACCTTTTTAATGATTATTGGTATTCAGATTACCTTTTCCAGCTTTTGTGGAAAGGCACTATATATTACATATGGAATAATACGTATGGCGTTACGTATAGCGTTTAGATCCTGGGAAGATCTTGTTTGGGAAGCCTTTGATTGGATGAACTTGATATTTTTTTTCAGACCTCTTTAGGTCTCGATAACATGATTGGAAATCTTCTATCAAGGCGAGAGAGGTCAGAATATGTTAACAAGGTTAATCTACTACCTGTTTTTGCTCAGCTTTTTCTTAAAAAGCTTGGATGCTAACATGGTTAACTAACAAGGTTAAAGTACACAAATATAGCTACACATATAAATACTCATACTATTACCTGATAGGCTTTCCGGCCTTCATGGCTTAACTTAGAAGCTTCAATCCTTTAAACTTGCCTGCTGTCTTTTTTCAAGCTAACACAAGCCGCAAATCTCAGGAAATTAATTTTTTCCGGGAAATGAGTCTTTTCCGGAATTTTCTTGTCCGACAATCAGTTTAGCTGCGTTCCTCTTTATCAGCCCTGTAGCATTGAGCTGCGGCAAAACAACGACTTCTTCGGCACTGACAGTATAATTCCGACCGTCTGCGCCTGTGAAAGTTGGCAGATCCTTCAGTATTCGGACAACAACGTATTCCTCATTTATATTGTTTTTGTCTGGGACTGTTCCGGTTTCCCCTCTGGCTGCAATAACAGGAATCCCCATTTTTGCTTCCGTTTCCCCCTTGAAACCGATAGAGACTTGTCTTTCCACGATTTCAGGCCAGACTACAATATTCTCGGAATCAGGGTACAGGATAGGACCTAAAAGTTCGGTTTTTGCAGCTTTAATTCCTTGCAGTACAAGGTCATAAAGCCTTTTTTCCGCAGGAAGTAACTTTTCTATATCCTTTGAAATAGGTTTATCTGCATGAGACTGGTTTGTTGCCCTGGTTATAACCTTTCCTATCCGTTTCATGAAGATAGTCTCAAGGTCCGAAAGTGCTCTTTCATGCTCGTCGTGAAGCATCTTGAACTCAGGAGAACGGGAGTTGCTGACTTTTCCTATTTCTTCTTCAAGTCCTCGGACATATTTCTCAGCTTCCAGGTAAAAATCAGCCGGAATTGTCTTTAATGTCTGGTTTTTTTCCTTATACAGGATCTGGCTGATTTCTTCTATGTCCATACTCCGCAACACCTCTACAAATTAGATACACTGCCGCATACTCCGGAACTTCCTGTATGCCTTCTTCTACTCTTAAATCCTTGCCCTTTAATTGTACTGAAAACTGCTTTAAAACTGTTACTTTTACCGGCCTTTCGCCAAAGACAACAGTATCTGTAAGTGGGTCAAACTTCTCTAACTCGGATAGAGCAAGTCTCTTTACCAGCATTCCGGACCCGCCATGCAATGAGCCCGGCACCCTAATCAAACGTTTGATATCCGCAGTCACGGGTTCGTCGACACTGGCTCCGAATCTGTGCAGGAAATCTTCAACAGACTCTCTCATAAAATAGGCAGCAATATCCTTAAAGTTTCTGACATCAAAGTCAAGCCTTCCTTTCTCCAGGATATCATTTAAACCATTTTCGCTATTTGTAAGACTGATTAGTTTTTTAACTGTAGTATCCCCGACTTTCTCGTACCTGCGAAGCTCGGAAAACATATCTTTTTTGTATCTTTTCCCGCATTCGGCTTTCATATAATCCGTAAGATAGAGCGCAATTCTTCTTCCCCAGCCTGAATCAGATCCCACAAGCGTGCATTTCATAGGCACGTTTTTCATTCCCTTAAATGTCTTTGAGCCGGTACCGAATTCTCCATCCATAGCAACCTCCCTGAAAAAATATTTGAAATCAAGGTCTCTCCCACTGAGATAATTTACGATTTCCCTTCTTTCAGCACTCCCAAGATTCAGAACTTTTGGGCTTCTGACGTGGAAATGATACCCTCTTCCTCCGGAGAATACCAGCTCAATCTCTTGCTCCGAAAACCCGAAATCGTCTAAAAGAAAATCCATGAGCTTGAACGTTTCCTTCTTTACAAGCTCCAGCATATCCGCGTAGTTTCTCGGGGCATCTGGAAGATGGTCTGCATCAAGGTCAAAAATCAATTCTGCCCCTAGCCAGTTCTTCTCATTCATTTTCCGCGCATCAGGGTATTCGTAATACGCAGTCGAATTGTAAACATGCGCAGGAGCCATACCATAAAGATAGTCAAGAGCTTCTCCGGGTGAGCCGAAGGCCTTATGCCTGTGCATCATCTTTTCAGGCATATCGTCATAGAAGATAAAAGCCCATTCTCTATTAGGCAGGTGGTCAGGAAGACCTATTTCGGCATTTTTGTAATAGTTCTGGAAGCGAGTTTTCAAAAAGCGGGCAGTTCGATTATCCATGATTTCAGGGCTTCTTGGATTTTAATTAGGGATTCTGATCAGGATTTTAATTAGGGATTCTGATCAGGATATGGATTAGGGATTCTGATCCGGATATGGTTTAGAGATTCTGACCATAAGTATGGTTCAGGAATTTTAATCAGGGTTCTGGTTTAGTGCTTTTGATCGGGGGTTTTGATTAAGTTTTTGGTTTGGGATTTTGGTTGGGTTTTCCTAAGATAAATCAATCTCATATTTTACTTTTGTTTATATTAGTTTTTTTAAAACAGTCTTACAGTTAATTCGGATTCAGAGAATTCTCTCAACTGTAATGGGATTCATAGTGTTCTTTGATTAAGGTATTTGTAGCAGTAAGGTTCAATTTTAACAGAGATA
>DATMYS010000177.1:0-6933 GCA_035560835.1 Methanosarcina sp. | reverse complement strand
CTACAATTAAGGTATGATATTTTAAAATATATTTTGTAACAAAAAAACGAATATCCTAAGCTACTTCAACTTCTGCGTCCCTAAATGATAAGGAAAACACTGAGTTATACAAATCGGAAGTTTATCTTTTTGGAATCTATTTTCATAACTGCATGCACTTTCAAAGCAAAAAATTCCAGGTTATAAACTTCGATATGTATAGCTTGAACTGAAGTTTAAAGTAAATAATGAAAGAGGGGGTGGAAAGTGTGGTAAATAGTAGTCCTGATAGTTCCGGTCTTGTAGAGGTGCTGGATCTCATACTCGATAAAGGCGTAGTTATAGATTTATGGGCTAGGGTTTCACTTGTCGGGATTGAGATACTTACAATTGAAGCCAGAGTGGTTATAGCATCTGTAGACACATTCCTACACTATGCAGAAGAGATTACAAGGATTGAAAAAGCTTCAGAAGCAATCGAGGAAGCACAAAAAGTTAGTGCATAAGAAGCAGGATCTGACTTTTTTTCTTCCTCGATGCAATGTCACGGATAGAGGTTCCAAAGACAAAGAAGATTATTTAAAAATTATTAGAAGTGTGGTCTCAGGACTAACATAAAACTCAAACTCAGTTTGAGTTTTATGTATTTTTGGGCATTACTGGCTGAGAATTCATGCCTGTTTGGAGGGGGTTGTATGGAGGAAAAGAATACGATAAAAGAAGTAGGGAATAAAGCTCTTCATCAGATAGAACATCTCCTTAAGAAAAGAGCTGAGGGAGTTGTGGGTATATCCAGGGAAGGAGAAAACTGGATTGTCCAGTTAGAAGTCCTGGAGAGGAGATCAGTTCCTGATACACAGGACATATTAGGGATGTATGAAATGAAGCTTGATATGGACCTGAACGTTGCTGAATACAGAAGGGTGAGATTGCGACGTAGAGGAACCATGATAATACAAGATGAATGTTATATTAACTGATGTTATATTAACTAGTATGAGGGAACTCAACGATACATCAAAATTGTCCCTTAATATCTTACAAAAACCTATCTGTAAGCATGTTTAAAGATCCCAATACTAACTATCCAGGATAGAAAGTTTTGAACGTTTTATCAAAGAATACTTTGACTTATCTTGTTTACCTTTATCTTAAGTAAACCTGATAGCAACAATTCTAAATGAGTTTCTGAAATCTCACCTTGGGGGAATAAAAGGTGAATACAGACAATCAGAGTGGGAGATATGTATACTGCATAATAAAGGCTCAAGAGGAACAAGAAAGTTTCGGAAACATAGGCTTTCAGGGAAAAGAAGTATACACTGTCAAATATAAGGAGTTCTCTCCTGTTGTAAGTGATGTGCCTTTTAAAAAATATGATATTGATAATGAAGAGGATATAAAGATTCATACTTACGTAGTTAACGAGGTAATGAAGCAGTACAGCGTTATTCCTGTGGCATATGGCATGGTTTTCAAAAACAAAAAACTTGTGGACATCTCCATGCGATCTGGGTATAAGGCTATGAAAAAAGCCATAAAAATCGTAGATAATAAGGTCGAACTCGGAATAAAAATAATTTTGCCACAGGATTTTGACGGGGATCTGCAAAAGATAGAACAATGCAAATCCGAGTTTTCAAACAACCTTAAGCAAATTGCTTTTGACTCCAAAAGTCTTAACCTCTTCAGCAAGCGTCTGATTATGAATGGTTCATTTCTCGTGGAAAAAGATAAGATAGAGGCTTTTTCCGATGAAGTTGAAAGGCTCAGAACCAAATATGACTCATTTAAGGTTCGTTATAGTGGACCCTGGTCACCTTACAATTTCGTAGATATACATATAATGTCTCAACAGAGGGGAGGTTTCAGGTAATGCTCCTCATTGATGATCTTATTCTTCGGTCACTTGGGATTACAATTCCAGGGCTTGATTTGATTTACACGCTAGAAGTCATAAGAGATCTTGCATTTAGAGAACTTTACAATCCAGAAAAAGTCAAAAACGGAATAAAAGAAAATCAGATGTTATACGAGTTTGGCGAAATCTCAAGAGATGAATTTGAAGAAACAAGATCCAGGCTTATAGAGCAACTCAAATTTGCAGAGCGTTTTGAGGAGATGAACCTCAGTGTCAGAAGTGACATCTTTGCCTGAGAAACGAAAACGCAAAAAAAATCAGGATCTGGAATCTAAGGACTTGAAATCTGAAGATTCGGAATCTAAGGGTCTAAAATCTAAGGATCTGGAATCCAGAGAATCCTGCTGGAATATAATGAATTTCTTTAAGGTACTTGAAGAAATGGAAACAAAAAAAATATCCGAAAAATCGGGAAGAAACACGTGCAAGGGACCAATTGGCTCGAAAATAGAATATTCTTACAATATTGAAATAAATGATCCTGTAAGAAGAGAAAAAAAGCCCAGAAAACCTGTATTCTAGAAACTAAAGCCTAAGAAGAAACTCAGAGACTGATTATTTTAGAAACTAAAACCTAAGAAGCTTCCAATCCCAGTAATAGAAAAAAAAGTTCAAAATCAATTGGAAATAAATGCGGGTATATCCTGTATCTGAGCTTCGAAAATCATAAAGAGTGGAATGTATACGGTGTAAAGAGGTGAAATAATGGCAAATTCGGTTGTTAAGGAGTCGGGAGGGCTTGCTGATGTAATAGATAGAATTCTCGATAAAGGGCTTGTGCTGAATGCCGATATTTCCGTATCTATTGCGGGTACAGAACTTCTTGGAGTGAAAATTACAGCTACTATTGCATCCTTTGAGACTGCGGCGAAATACGGGCTTGAATTTCCCTCTGGAACTAATTTAAATGCTCCAGCCTGGGAGAAAAGCTCTGAAACATACGCAAACTGCCCAGAATGCGGAAACCGAAGAGAAGAAAGACTTCTGATACATGAAGGATGTCCTGTTTGTGGATGGGAAAGTCCGCTTAAGAAGAAAAGAGTTCCCGCGTTGGGTCAAAATGATCCGGATAAATCTGACAATGTATTGTACAGGAATTTGTAATGTTTATATGGATTTTTGATAAAGGAGAGGGAAATGGAAAAAGATAGCGCAGAAAAAGAATCTGAAGCTAGGTCCGAAAAAGAGAAAGAGGATTTGGAATCCAAAGTCAAGGCTATGGAAGAAAGGATAAAGGAACTTGAGAAAAGCCTTGGAGAAAAAAAGGGATCTGCCGAATATAGTGGAGAAAGTATTGTAGGAGATCTAGTAAGTTCCCTTATCCCGGGCTTTGGAAAAATAGTAAAAACTCTTGAAAAGACCTCTCCGGAATTTAGACAGAAAATCGCAGAAACAGATTCGGAAATTAAACACAGGCTCGAAACTGGCTGGAGTGATAAAAAGCCTGCTGTAAGTTACGGACTGTCGATAAGGCCTCTTGACACCAGATCCGTAAAAGTGCCGACAAGAGAAACGCCTAAAACGAAGATAAAAGAAGTAAAACTCGAATCTACCGAGATTGAACCCGTTTTTGATGTCTTCGAAGAAGAGGATAATATTTCCGTGGTTGCTCAGATTCCGGATGCCAGTGAAGAAGACCTTCGGATAGAACTTGAAGGCAGCAAACTGCAGATCTCTGCGGGATTGTACAGTAAAACCGTAGCTTTACCTGCAGAAGCAGAAGCGATTACAGAAAAGAGTTTTAAGAACGGGGTGCTGCAGCTAAAAATAAAAAGCAAAAAGAAAGCTGATTCAGGTTGATGAAGGGAGGGAGTGCGTTGCCTATTGAGATTGATGAAAAAAATCTGAAAAAAGGCTTATTGGGCCTTGTTGTAGCTCTTGTTGAGATAATAACGGAGTTACTCGAAAAGCAGGCTCTCCTCAGAATCGAAAACGAGAGTCTTAGCGATGAAGAAATTGAAAGGCTCGGAGAAGCACTTGCAGATCTTAATGAGGCACTTGAAACCATCAAGGCTGACAACAATATCGAAGATACTGTCGAATCCGTGCGTTGCGGACTGGATGAAGTTGTAGATGATGTAGTGGATAAGTTAATGAACCCTGCAAGATGGGCTAAAGAGGTAGAGAAACATGACCGAAACCGACCAGGTGAGGTATCTTTACTTGATAGCTAACACGGAAGAAGAAAGAAGTTTAGGAGATATTGGGCTCGGCGATAGGCCTGTGTATACTATTGTTTTTCAGGATATTGCAGCTGTCGTACATGCTTCTAAACCCGAACCTGAGCCTGCAAAGAGCGAAGAGCAGGCTAAACAATGGATTTTGAACCATAATTATGTGATAGATAAAGCTACTGAGAACTTTAACACCGTGTTGCCTTTTTCTTTCGGATGTCTTGCCAGAGGGGACGACGAATCCATAAAAAGATGGCTTCAAAATAATTACGGGTTATATAAACGAGAACTTGATAGATTGAAAAACTCCGCAGAATATTCAATACAGGTCTTCTACGACCCTGAGATTCTGGAAAAACAGGTAATAGAAACGATACCCGAACTTAAAGAGATCGATCAGAAAATGGAAATTATGCCAAGGGGAAAGGCTTACCTCTTCAAAAAGAAATTTGAACTGGGATTGAAGCAAGCAGTAAGTGATCATCTGGCAAATATGGGAAAGGAATTTGAGAAATTAATAAAAGAAAATGCAACACAAACGATATTTGAGGAAAAAATCTCCTATGTGCCTGAAAAATATGCAGGCAAAAAAGTTATGGCTGCGTTTTCTTGCCTTGTTGCCCAGGAGAACGTTGACAGACTTGGGCAAAGCCTTGAGAGGATAAACAAAAGAGAAGGATTTGCAGTAAGATTTACAGGGCCCTGGGCACCTTTCAATTTTGTTGATCTCAAGGGGAACACTGAGGATGATACCTGAACGTGAAAAAGACAGTCTTGGGGAACTGCTGAACAGGATGGTCACTAAAGGTGTGCTTATTAATGCAGATGTTATAATTTCACTTGCAGGAATTCCTCTGATTGGAGTAAAACTGGAAGCTGCGATTGCATCCATTGAGACTATGCTTGAATACGGGCTTTTTCAAGAGCTTGACAAAAATACCAGAGCCTGGCAACTCGAACATCGGAGAACAGAACCTCTACTTCAAGAATACGAAGAAATTGAATTAAAATTCTATGGCTCTTTTTTTCAGGAACTTCATCCGATTTGGAAATACTGTTTTATATATATCACTAACCGCAGGATCTTCGGGTGGAATAAAGCTTTTAATAAAGTTCTCTTTGAGGTTCCAGTTACCAAAATTCGAATGGTTGATATTGGGAAAGGAATCTATCAGGATGAAGAACGAGATGAACTTTGCCTGAGCCTGGAAAATGAAGAAAAACTGTATCTTCACTCAAGTGACTTTATTGGGCTCCAGGATAAGATCTGCAAACTAATTCCCGAACCTGTCAGAGAAGGTAATCAGCTCTAAATAAAAGACAGCGCACTGTAAAGTTTTAACCATTTAAATTGGAGCTCTTTTCAGAGCCCAGAAACGAAAACTGCCGAAATGGGCGGCAGCATCTTGTAGAGCCACGACTCTACCGGCTCAACTCTTAGCGCAATTTCAGCAAAGTCTACGATTTTAGAATTTTATCTTTTTTCGTGGAGCAAGAGGATTTCATACTTTTGCGATTCTACGAAAATTTTGGAAATTTTTCATCTTTCTGTGATTTCAAGTAAAAAATCCCAGGTAAAATCTGGAAACAAGCTGGTCTCGCTTCAATCCTTAAGGATTGAACCATTCTTAGTTTGTGATTGATTTAATTCCTTAAGGATTGAGCCATTCTTAATTTATTTTATCCAAATTTTTACTGTTGATGCGATACCAGAGCCTTAAAAATATTTTTTAACATTTTCTATTGCTTTTACAATGAGGGAAACGCAAGCTTCAATATCTGCCGTATCCAGGACCTCAACAGGGGAATGGATGTATCGCGTGGCTATGCTGACTGTACCTGTAGGGATACCTTCTCTTGTAAGGTGTATTGAGGTCGCATCGGTTGTGCCTCCTGAACCAACTCCAAGCTGATAGGGTATATCATTTTCAGCAGCAGTTTCTTTAAGCCATCTAAGAATCTGCGGATGAGCTATAAGGCCTCTTCCGGACGCATCGGCTACAGT
The DNA here is from genome assembly GCA_035560835.1 of Methanosarcina sp. Classification (GTDB taxonomy): domain Archaea; phylum Halobacteriota; class Methanosarcinia; order Methanosarcinales; family Methanosarcinaceae; genus Methanosarcina. Next base: position 854 of record DATMYS010000177.1, on the reverse strand, counting down.
GATTACGGGTCCTTTTCCGAGTTCCAGGGAAGAGTCGGTTTTGTTAATGCCCGGATGGTCTCCAGGAATAGTTGTATCAAGGGCAAGCGCAACATTTGGACAAATTCCAAAGGCACAGGTTCTTGCTCCCTTCAGTCCTACCTCTTCCTGCACAGTACCTACAGCATAGACATTTGCTTCAATTTTATGTTTTGAAAGCCGTTTCATGACTTCAATAAGGATAACAACGCCTGCACGATTGTCAAAGGCTTTTGAAGATACCTTTCCGTTTGCAAGGGGAACAAATTCCCGATCAATAGAGGCTGTCGTACCTATCTCAATTCCGAGGTTTTCAGCATCTTCCCTGTCTTTTGCTCCTATATCGATGAACATATCATCCAGCTTAACTGGTTTTTTCCTGTCTTCCTCTTTCATTACGTGGGGAGGTTTGGACCCGATAACTCCAGGAATTGAACCTTTTTTGCCATGAAGTACAACTCTCTGGTTAAGAAGGGTTTGGTCAAACCATCCCCCAATTCCGACAAACCTGAAGAAGCCGTTATCATCAATATACCTGACCATAAGCCCGATTTCGTCCATATGGGCAGCCAGCATTATGGAAGGTCCTTCTCCTTTTTTGAGAGCTATAAGGTTCCCCATGCAGTCTCTGCGCATGGTATCAACATAGGGTTCAAGTTCTTTTTCAAGGAGTTCTCGGATATTATCCTCAAAGCCTGAAATTCCATGAGCATTAGTGAATTTTTCAAGCAGAGATTTCATCTCTCTAAGATTTCCGCTTTTTTCCATTTTCGAATATCTCCTGCATATCATTAATTTAAAGTTCGAATTGGTCTTAATGAGACCAATTATAATTT
>DATMYS010000176.1:0-5712 GCA_035560835.1 Methanosarcina sp. | reverse complement strand
ATTTACTGTTCATGGAAAGGAGTAGAATTTTTGAGAGAACATCTCCCTCAATGCCTAAAATGGCTCTGTGAAACTGTTTGGATTTTTATGTAACTTTACATGTTACACAAATTAAATAAAGGAGAGGAACTCAGTGCTTTTTGGCTCACAGAGTGCATTTATCTATAGAAAAGAAAGCGAAAATTATCTTTTTCAAAAAAGACCATGAAAAACACAAAAGTATCTTCAGTTGGAGAGCGCGCTCTAATCTCCATTTTATCTGAGATTTTCAAAGCACCTGATGGCAGGGAGAAAGGACAGGAAGGAATCCTTATAGGCGCCGGTTCGGATGACTGTGCCGTCCTTGACCTGAAAGGCGAAGACTGCCTGGTTGTTACTACCGATATGCTGCACAGGACTACTGATTTTCCGGAAGAGATGAACACCTGGCAAATGGGCTGGATGTCAGCAGCCGTGAACCTCAGTGACATTGCAGCCATGGGTGCAGAACCCATAGGGCTTGTTATGGCAATTGGGATGCCTGCTGAGACCGAAATTGCTTTTGTTGAAGCCCTTGCAAAAGGTATGCAGGCATGTGCCGAATTCTGCGGAACTGCGATCATCGGAGGCGATCTTGATACACATGCAGAACTGACAATTACAGGAACGGCACTTGGCAGGGTGAAAAAAAGCCAGCTCCTTCTTCGGCGCGGAGCAAGACCAGGTGATCTTGTCTGTGTCACTGGATATACAGGATCGGCCGGAGCAGCTCTGGAAGCCCTTCAGTCAAGAAAGCCAGTAAGCGAAAACATTCTGAAGGCACTTTTTGAGCCTGTCCCGCGCACGAAAGAAGCAAGGATACTGGCAGAGTCCGGAGCAGTCACATCCATGATGGATACGAGTGACGGCCTTGCAATGTCCCTTTACGACCTCTCCAGGCAGAGTCATGTAGGCTTCAGGATCAGAGAAAATGCTCTTCCTACCCTCAGGGAGGTTCAGGAATTTGCTTCAAATCCGGACAAGCTAAGAGAGTTTGCCCTTTACACGGGTGGAGACTTTGAACTTCTTATTACAATTGACCCGCAAAAGATCAAAAAAGTACAAAATATATGTAACTTAGTCGTTATAGGAGAATGTACAAAGTATGAAGCAGGCATTGTACTCGAATCCCCAGAATGCAAGCTTATAACTATAGAGCAGAGAGGATACCAGCAGCTAAAAGCCGAAGCTGTCGATAAGTCCACCTGATTAAGGATAAATTACCCCCGTAGAACAGAAACCTGGAAGAGAGAGACAAAAATTAGGAATTCTTGATTGGTAAACCCAAAATACTTACAAAAATGGAGCAAATCTCAGGGCAAATTGACTAAATTCATAATAATTTATGCACAAGGTTCAGAAGGATAGAACATGAAAAAAGCTAGTTTACAGATATTTACAGCAATTCTGGTGCTAGGGCTATTTTGCGGTGCTGCAGCTGCAGCTCCCAGTATAGTATCAGACCCTACACCCTCGAATTCGACTGTTGTTACAGGAACAGTGGGTGAAACTCAAACATTCACCATTCCTTTAAATGAAACAGCGAATGTCGTATGGACCGAAAATGGAAATAGCACAACAAAACAAACTGAGAATAATATTGCGACTCTCAATCATGTATTCCAGTTAGGTTCGTACAAGGTGACAGCTAGTATAGAAGGAGAGCAAATATCATCCTGGGATGTAGAAGGGACATCCGGAGGTCCAGTAATCACATTATCTACCCCTTCATCATCAACCGTTAACAATAACGCAGGAGAATCAAGAAAATTTACTGCAACTGTTAGCCCGGCTTCAAATATGACATGGTATGTTGATGATGTCCAAGTTCAGGAAAACAACTCTGTAACTGAGTCGTCATATACCAACACTTCTGCAACACAGGGTACACATACAATTACGGTGAATGCAGAAAACGAAAACAGCAGTGCAGAATCAAAATCCTGGACATGGAAAGTAGCAACGACCGGAGGATTGTCTGTTAATGTTGATCCCTCTGAAGGAACTGTTTCAGTAGATAAGGGAGTGTCTAAAACTTTTACGGTCAACTCCAGCACGGATGATCAGGATGTTAATGTTGAATGGTTTATTGGTGATGAATCACAGAATAAAGAAGAAAATGTAGCCTCTTCTTCATATGACTTTAAAGAAGACAGTGCAGGAAATTATACCCTCAAGTCAGTGATCAGTGACCCCAACGGCGTTTATGATTCATCAACAAAAACATGGACTGTGAACGTAGGCGGATCTACAGACAACTCAACTGGAAACAGGATCTGGGAAGATGGAATGCCAGAGACTTACACATGGACTGCGCAGAGTTACTCAGGCTTCTACTATGACCTTGATTCCGGAGTATCCTCAGAAGAAATGACCATCACAGATATAGGTAGAAGCATAAAATCAGGAAACATTGAGTACTCCACAAAACCTACTGAAACTGATTTTGAATACGGTGATTGGGGCTCGTACCAAGTAATAGGATTCATGGCAGAGAAATACTTCGCAGGCTATACTAAAAATGATTCCACAGTTATAGGAGACGACATTAGCCCTATATCCGACGGTGTTCTCTCCAAGGTTCTTATTGATAGTGACGATAAAGAATCCGCATATTCTGGAGATTCTTTTGCCCTTGAAGAAGGATATTCCTTGAATATCGTGGAAGTTGATATTAACGGAGAAAGTGTATGGGTCCAGCTCGAAAAAGACGGAAATGTGGTAGATGAAGGCTTTGTCAAATCCGGTGATGACTATGTATATGAAACTAATCTTGGAGAAGCAGAAGACGTACCCATAATTATTGTCCATTTCGGCACAGTGTTTGCAGGAGCTGAGACCTCTGCTGTCTTTGTACAGGGTGTCTTCCAGATCTCAGACAATTATGTCGGAGTTGAAAACGGAGATACCTTTGGAGAAATGGAAGTAACTTCCGTGAGCAGCGATGAAATAAAGATGGAGAATGATGATAGCGTCGGACTCGATGAGGGAGATACAGTAGACCTTATGGGTAAAATACAGATTCAGGTAGCTGATGACAACACACTGCGCTTTGCCCCGATCGTTGATACCTCGGAAGCCGGTACATACGAACTGCGCGGGACTGTCTATGACGAGGAAATTGATGGTGACTCACTCCCTAGCTGGACACCCTTTAACTTTGAAGGTTTCTATTACAACATAGATGAAGGAATTGGGACTGAAAACCTTACAGTAGAAGAGCTCGGAGATAGGGATATACCTTCAGAAAAACTTGTCTACAAATCCACACCTCAAGCTGTTGAATTTGAACACAACAAATGGGGCAACTTCACAGTTATTGGTTTCATGGCAGACAAATACTTTGCCGGGTATACTGATGGCTCTGTTAATGGATCTGTTGATGATGTAAGCCTTCTTTCGGACAATATCCTGTGTAAAGTCCTGACAGACACCGATGACAAAGAATCTATGGACTCAGGTTCTGCCCTTACCCTTGAAGACGGTTATTCTTTGAATATCAAGGAAGTCGATATTAACGGAGAAAGTGTATGGGTCCAGCTCGAAAAAGATGGAGATGTAGTAGATGAGGGCTTTGTCAAATCCGGTGATGACTATGTATATGAAACTAGTATTGGAGAAGCAGAAGACGTACCCATAATTATTGTCCATTTCGGCACAGTGTTTGCAGGAGCTGAGACCTCTGCTGTCTTTGTACAGGGTATTTTCCAGCTTTCTGATGATTACACAGAAATCAATAACGGAGATACATTTGGTGAGATGGAAGTTACCAGTGTCTCTGAAAGTGGCATTACAATGAAGAACGATGATGACATCGGGCTTGGCAAAGATGAGACCACCGAGATCATGGGCAATGTCAGTTTCAAGACTGCTAATGACGATACTCTCAGGTTCTATCCATTCGTGGAGGTTGAAACTGGCGGTAATGGAAATGACAACAACTCACTGAAAATAGATGTGCCTGATAAGATCTATGCCGGAGATACGTTTAATATCGAAGTAACTGCTGGTAATGAGTCTATAGCAGGCGCTAATGTTTCGGTTAACGACAGTAACGTAGGCGAAACCAATGATGATGGAGTCGTTGAATATACAGCCAAAGATGTTGGAAACTTCACGATAACTGCAGAAAAGGATGACTACAAAACTGCAAACAAAAATATTAACGTCAGTGCTCCGAAAGAGGAAATGACAGTTACCGTTTCACCTGAGACAGTTTATGTCGGCGACACCCTGAACATTGAGGCTGTCAAGGCAATCGGTGGTGATCCAATTGAGGGTGCAAACATATCGATTGAAGGAAATATCATTGGTAAAACAGATTCCAGCGGAAAAGCTACCTACAAGACAGATAAAAGCGGCAATCTTGAATTAGGCGTAACAAAGGAAGGATTCGAGGACAAGGAAGTAAATGTAAAAGTAAAAGACTTTGAAGCTATCTTCAAATATTCAAACCTGGTAATCGATCCTTTAGAGGTAAGTGCAGGAAAGGATGCGACAATCTCAGTTGACGTCGGAAATACAGGCAATGCTGCAGGAAATGAAAGTGTAGAATTGCTTATTAACGGAAACGTAAGCGACTCGAAAGATGTTTCCCTGGGCATTGGAAACAATACCACTGTAACCTTTGAGCACGCAGAAGAAGTGCCAGGAACCTATAAGGTAGAAATTGGAGGAGAAAACGCAACCTATACTGTAAAAGAAAAATCTCCCATACTGTTCTACGTTCTTGGATTCATTGTCCTGTTAATAATCGCCGGAGCTGGTTATTACTTTACCAAAGGCGGCGGAAACATGGAAAAGCTATCTGAACAGGTAAAGGAGCTTACTAACTCGATAAAACCTAAAAAATAAAGTGGCAGGAAAACAAAAAATTCAAAAATAAAAAAGAATAAAACTTAAAATTCCCGCGTTAACCCAAAACGCGGGCTCTTCCTATTTTTAAAACAATTAAAACTTGATTTAAATTCAGCAGTTTTTCAGGGTTCTGCTGACAGATATTCAGTATATTTGATTCCAGGACACTTTTTGTTCCACACGACGCAGCATTTATTTCTAACGTTAGATGTGGTTTTACTCCATCTTTTTAAGCGCAAGTTCAATGGCGTCTATAAGGCTGTTCTTCGGGATGATGGTTGTTACTGGAATGTTTAGGATCTTTTCCACTGTAGGACTCACTATAGGAGCGCAAACAAGGGCTTTTGCTCCATCCCTTTCGGCGTTAACGGCTGCTATTATGGCTTCTTCCATTGAGGTTGCCGAGTATTCCCTGATTGTGACTAGCCTGCCAGCTATCTTTTTCTTTGTTTCCACGATATTATCAAGTACCGAGCGGGCTGCAATCACAGCTATAAAATCTCCACTGTCTGTTTCTTTAATATCGCGGATGGTTTTCACTATCTGGCGGAGAGTTTTAATGTTGGGGTCCCGGTTCCCTGACAGGATCTTGTAAAGGGTACTCGGAGGGATATTTGCTTTTTTTGCGAAATCCACAGCAGTGAGATTAAGATCCTCTTTTATTACAGTGGACAGTGCTTTTTGAAAAACTTCATCGGATTCAAATGCGGATTTGATAACTTTGTCTGCAACATTCATAAAATTCAACCTTTTAAGCTCCGTAAAGAACTTTTATCAGTGGAATATAATCTACATTTCACAGGAAATTTAGTCCTTAATGAGAAATATATCCAGATA
>DATMYS010000175.1:0-2867 GCA_035560835.1 Methanosarcina sp. | reverse complement strand
TGTAAAGAGTATCAATATTTTTTAAATGTTGGGTGGTGAATGAAAATAAATGGAAAATAAGAGAAAATTATATTCAATAACTTTAGCTTCAACAGCCCTAGTTTTTATGTTTTTAATTTTAATTTTAATTTTAATTTCATCCGTGGCGTCAGCATCACAGGTAGCGGCACAGGTGACGAGAATTGGTAATGGATCTGATCCTGCTATTTATGGCAGCAAAGTTGTATGGACAGACAGTGGTGTTATTCATGTTTATGATTTGACCTCGAAAACAGACATCACAGTTAGCTCTTCTGCAGCATTTCATCCAGCTATTTACGGTAACAAATTAGTTTGGCATGATGAAAGCAGTGGAGTGCCAAGACTTACGGTATATGACATACCGTCGGGTGCTCGTTCGTATATCACACAGGATGTAGACAATTACAGTTTTCCTGCTATTTACGGCAATAGAATCGTTTGGAGTGCAAATTACAATAAATCAAGTTATAACTACAACGTATATATGCGCGATATATCGACTTCTACACAGACTAAAATTGCAGAGGGTAATAGTCCTGACATATATGATACCAAGATAGCGTATGGTTATGAAGATGATTATGGCAGAACCATAGCTGTTTACGATATTAATACTAAAGAAACTATAAATATACACTCTTCTAGTCAGGTATTTAGTCCCTATATATACGGTAATAAAGTGATATGGTCAGACTTCTATTCCAGGGATGGATACATCCAAATGTATGACCTTGTTACCAATGAAACTATAGATGTTACCAGTGATAATACAGGTAATACTTTGTCCATCGTCAACGAGTATGGGTATAATGTCGTTGATGCTGGAGATGACACCGGTACTCATATTAATATAAATGGGGACAAAATCGTATATTCAAAATCTGGTGATGACCAATTTGGTTATGCGGGTGTATACGTTTATGACATTCCTTCAGCAAAAAGCACTCCAGTTTATATTTATCCAAGAGAGACTTACACAACACCTGATATCTACAATGATATTATCGTATGGGGAATAGGCAGTAGAATTGATGTTGCTAATGATAATGGCATCTATATGAGTAATCTTTCTGCCACAAATATCTTGCCACCTGTAGCTGAATTTCATGCAAACGTAACTTCTGGAACTGTACCTTTAGTTGTGCGATTCACGGATTTCAGCACTGGTGGGGTACCAACTTCCTGGTATTGGGATTTCGGTGATGGTACCAATTCAAAACACGCAACGAATGCAACCCACACTTTTACGAATCCAGGTGTCTATAACGTTACTTTAATAGTGGAAAATGAAGCAGGCAATAGTACGGTAACGAAACCGAATTATATTACTGTAACTCCCCCACAACCACCAGTGGCAGATTTTTCTACTAATGTAACCTCTGGAACAGCACCTCTAACGGTGTTATTCGCTGCTACAAGTAAAGGCGGAGCTACAAGTAAAGTCGAAGAACCTATATCCTGGTATTGGGATTTCGGCGATGGTACCAATTCAACAGATTCGGCTACGGTTCACAAATTTACGGAACCAGAAAATTATACAATCAGTCTGACTGTGGGAAACATTATAGGGAACAATACAACGACAAGGCCAGATTACATAGTTGTTACTGATCCAAACGCTCCGGTTGCAAACTTCAACAGCAATGTTACAGAGGGTTATGCTCCCCTGACAGTACAGTTTAATGATCTGTCCCAGAAAGCAACTTCAAGGATCTGGGATTTCAATGGCGACGAACAGCCCGATTCCAGTGATACAAATCCAGTTTATATCTACGCAAATGCTGGAACTTATACTGTCAACCTGACAGTAAATAATGCAAATGGAACTGCATCAAAAACTGCCGCAATAAATGTACTTACACCAAGCGGCTCAAATGGTGACAGCAGTAATGGAGGAAGTAGCCATAATAGCGGTGGTGGCGGCGGCGGTGCAGGTGGCTCCCCTGAACCTCAAACTAATGTTCAAGTCAAGGAACTTTCAAAGGCACAGGTTTCAAACGGAAAGCCTGTAAAGTTTGATTTTGCAAAAAACGCAACCTGCGTCGTATACGTAAGCTTTGATTCAAAGAAAACCGCAGGTAAGATCACAACAATTGCTGAGCAGCTCAAGGCAAAATCAACGCTGGTTTCACCACTTAACTTGGGAGAGGTCTATAAATACTTCAATCTATGGGTTGGAAACAGTGGTTTTGCAACTCCAAACAATATAGAAAACCCGGTTGTTTGCTTCAAGGTTGAAAAAGCCTGGATACAGGATAAAAAGATCGATGAATCTTCAATTGTCCTGAGCATGTTCAGTGACAAAAAATGGGATCAGCTTTCAACCAGCCTATCAGGGAAAGATGACAAGTACCTGTATTTCACAGCAAAAACCCCAGGATTCTCGTTCTTTGCAATAACGGGTAAGACACCAGTAAAAGAAACTAACACTGGAATAAAGCATGAACCTAATACTGAAAGTATTAAAGGAAGCAATGAGAGTTCATCATCAAGTGCCAAACAAACACCAGAGCAAAAACAAAGCCTAAATACATCTGGAACAGAAAACACAAAAACGCCTGGTTTTGAAATAACTTCTTGTATCTTCTGTTTACTTAGCTTATTCTTGTACAAAAGAAGATAAAAAGAGTGAATTATTCTAGTAGTGTAAGATCCCTGATCAAATCTAGCAGATGAGAAGATTTACACTACTAATTTATTACAATGGGAGCGCAGAGGGTCACGAATACCCCATTCTTTAGATTGGGGATGAAGTGAACCCTCGCCTCTTCGTTTTTCTCTTTGAATATCTAAACCATAGCTTCCTTTTATAGAGACAGTAGATCGGATAGGAAACCGAGGTCAAA
>DATMYS010000174.1:0-4919 GCA_035560835.1 Methanosarcina sp. | reverse complement strand
GAATAATTATAGGTTGTAATCCGAAGAGAACAGATTAAAGCGAACGGATCAAAGCGAATAGATTTAGACCACGGTAGAAAAAACGGATAGATCAACGGATCAAAGCGAATAGATTTAGACCACGGTAGAAAAAACGGATAGATCAACACAAATTGGGAAGTGTGACTGGTAGGATATGTGAATAAGAATTGCCTGGAAGGCGTTCTAATCCAAATATATTGATGGGATATTTTTGGAATTACTGTATCGGGGGCTACAGTAAAAGGAACAAAACTCTTCCAGGCTTTCTTTAATCTTTTCAAAGTATCTTTTTACCTATCTTTCCTTTTACATATTCCGTATTTTCCCTTACTGAGCCGTAATTTTTCCATCCACAAGCCTGATGATTCTATCAGCTTTTAGTGCCATATCATCGTTATGAGTAACTACAATAAATGTCTGATTATACTCCTTATTCAGCTGCCTGAGCAGTTCGTAGATCATATCACCAGTTTTTGTATCAAGGTTGCCTGTAGGTTCATCCCCCAGTACAATTACAGGGGAACAGCTCAAGGCTCTTGCTATTGCAACCCTCTGATTCTGCCCTCCTGAAAGTTCACCTGGCTTGTGATCCATCCGGTCTTCAAGTCCTACTTCTTTCAGGAGTTTTTCGGCAATTTCCTTTGCTTCTTTCCTCTTTTTTCCAGCAATCAAAAGTGGCATCATTACGTTTTCCAGAGCTGTAAAATCAGGGAGCAAATGATGGTACTGAAAGACAAAACCAAGCATCCTGTTCCTTATTTCGGAACGTTCTTTGTCAGACATATTTGTTACATTATTTCTGTCTATCAGTAAGGTGCCTGAGCTTGGAGTATCCAGCAGGCCTATTAAATGCATAAGTGTACTTTTGCCTGAACCTGATGGCCCGACAATTGCCACGAATTCCCCCTTTTTTATTTTCAGATTTGCATTATCGAGAGCACGGAATTCCATTCCGTTTTTATAGGTTTTTGTCAGATTTTTAAGCTCGATTATTGGATTTTCTTCTGTCATATCTACGCCTCAAGAGTTATTGATATTTAGACATTCAAGGTTTTACCGACTCTGTTTGATTTCAAATTAGTAAGTTCTCAAATTTTATGAGCACAGTCTTAAATATATAAACAGATTCTACGCTGAAACCAGGCAGAAAATAGCTTTTTTACACCCGTGAAAAGTAGATCATATCAGGCACTTTCTATAGCTTTTACAGGGTCAAGCTTTGCAGCTTTCCTTGCAGGGTAGATCCCTGAGATTATGTTAATTATAAAAGCAAAGAGAGCTGCATACACAAAGTTGAGAGGTTCGACCTCAAGAGGGAGGGTCTGGAGCCCAAAATACATCTCCTGAGGGACCGCGATTTTATAACTCTGCAGAGTAATAGTTGCAACATAACCCAGAATAGTACCCAAAACCAGCCCAATAGCTCCGAGAATTACAGATTGGAAAAGAAAGACAATCATTATGCTTTTTTGAGAGGCCCCCATAGCTTTTAAGATGCCTATTTCTCGGGTCCTCTGGGAAATAATGGTGATCAGAGCATTTGCAATCCCGAACCCTGCAATCCCGTAAATGAGGAGATAGAAAACGTTTACGAAAACCTTCTGGGTATTTAGAAGATTCAGGATTTCTGCATTTGCTTCTATCCAGCTTACTGCGTTAAGCTCGGTTTCTCTTTCAATTGAACTTGCAATACTATCTGCATTATAAGGGTCTGCGACCCTGATTCCTATTGTGCTTACAACTCCAGGTTTGTTGAAAAAATCCTGCACCGAGTCCAGCCTTGCATAGGCTGTTATCTCATCTGCCGCAGTCCCGGTATGGATCAGACCTATAACCTTAAAAGAAGTTGTTTTTGAACCCGGAAATACCGCATCTACTCGGTCCCCAAGCTGAACTCCAAGATTTTCCGCCAGCTTATCTCCAAGTACGATTCCATGCCTTGTATGGGTAAGCGATAAAAAGCTTCCTTCTACTATATCCTTGCTTACTCGCATAACCTTATCTTCAGCCTCAGGTTCAACCCCTTGAAGTGAAACTCCTTCAGCATTATCCCTATGTTCCAGGGCAGTCTGACCCAGATATTTGGGAGACACCGCTATAATTCCTTCTTTTTCCGAAATCAGGGCCGAATTATATCTGTAAAGATGAATAAACCCTTCTTTTTCATTCTGAGGATTGATAATAATATGGGGATTATTTTCAGTACTGGACTTTATAAGCTCTCCTTGAAAGCCAGAAAGCATTGCCATCATTACCGTAATTACTGCTACTGCAAGGGCAACTGCAAGTATGGCAAAAAAAGTTTGCCTTCTTCTGGAAAAAACTTGCCTCAATGCGATTTTCAATTCATACATCTGAATAAGCTCCTGGAGATGATACACCTATAGGGTTTTTAGTCAGCGGGAATCTCATAATTTCCAGAATATTCAATCTGTTAAAGTATTTTATAGGCATAATTTAATAATATAATATTTAATATTAAATAAGCTAAAGAATAATTCTAAGTTTGTACTTACTTTGAGCTTATAGCCTTTACAGGATCGAGTTTAGCTGCCTGCTGGGCAGGATAAATCCCGGCAATAAGGTTCAGAAGAAAAACTGCAAGAATAATAACCAGAATATCCCCGATTCGGATTATGATGGGAATAGTTGTCATGCCGCCGTAAAGTTCCGAGGAAGCACCTGGTATTTTATACTGGCCTATTGCCAGAGATATTGCAACTCCTGTAAGAGTTCCGATAAGAGCGCCTAACAAACCTAGAATACCGCTTTGAAGCACAAAGATTGTCCGAATACTGGAAATTGTAGCTCCCATAGCTCGGAGCATCCCTATCTGGCTTATTGCACCGATAACTGAAAGATTCAAAGTGCTAACCACTCCAAAAGAAGCAATAACTACAATCAGACCAAGGATTACGTTATTTGAAGTGCTTTCGATGGCAATGGTCTGAAGGATTTCAGGGTTGGTTTCGGTCCAGCCTCTTGCCTTATAGCCGGTCTTTTCTATGTTAGCGGCAACTTCTCTATCCCTGTTAAAATCTTCAAGCTTAACAGAGATTCCATTTATCACGTCCTGAACATTGTAGAACTTCTGGGCGGTATCCAGAGATGTGTAAGTAAGTGATTCGTCCAGAGGAGAGCCGGTGTGGAAGATCCCAACTACTCTAAGAGACAGAGGATTTGCATTGGGAAAAGACACATCAACCGAGTCTCCAAGATTAACCTCAAGCTTATTTGCCAGTTTCGAGCCAATTACAATCGTATTTCTCGAATATTCAAGCTCCCTGAAATCTCCTTCAACCATATCGGCTTCAATAGCGCTAATATTATTTTCCTGTAAAGGGAGAATGCCTTTTAGCTCGGCGTTAAGGGAATTTGTCTTGAACCTGAAGGAAGCTTTTCCCGTAAGAAATGGAGAAACCGCAGAAACGCCCTCGATTTTGCTGGTCTCGTCAACAAGGGTTTTGTAAAGGTAAATATAGTCCTCACCTTCTTGCGGAGATACCGATACATGAGGAAGTTTATTTACCGTAGTATTATAGAGCTCACCAGTAAAACCAACCATAAAAGCCTGGGAGACGGTAAGTACCATCACAGCAAGAGCTATAGCTCCAACTGAAAGAATTGTCTGGAATTTTCTTGCCCGAATCTGCCTGAGTGCGATAAAGAGTTCATAACGCATTGGACTCACAGCCTTCGATCTGGTTTCAAATTTTATTCCGGAATAGGATAAAAATAGCCGCAAGCTCTGAGACTAAAGCTGCCGCAGAAAAACCGGGAATTCCGTTTTTACCTGAAGCCTCTGTTTCTAAAGTAGTATTATTTACCAGGCTAACGCTGGAATTCTGAGAGATATTGGATTCGATAACTGTTTCCCTGTGCTCAATAACGTCACCGTCGTTTCCAAGAAGCTCGATCTCAAGCCTGTACATCCCTTCCGAAAGCCTGTGGCTCCAGGCGACTTCAACGGTTTCGTCATCATTATTCAGCAACACTGGAACCCTTTGCTGGACAGACTCAATAAGACTGGCATTCCCTTTTTCAGAATTTGCGTTCAGTTTGTATACCGAAAAAACCAGGTTTCCTTCAAAAGGCACCTGAGAACGCCCATAAACAGTTGCACTTGCTCCGGTCTCATCTTTGTAGATATCGGTAATCTCCGCCTTGTCGCTGGCAGTAAACTTCTCGGCTGAGCTTATAATCTCTCTCTCAGGGGAATAAACCTGAATCTTTACTCTTCCAGCATACTCTTTATTGTTTTCAAGAAGTGTACCCCAGGGGGCGGAAAAAACATCTGGAGTGCTGGTAAGTGATAATTTTTCAGCTTTTGTTGTATAAACAACATCCGAACCATTTACAAGCATATATTCTATATCAAAAAGTGAGGCTTCTTTTGGAGAGAGTGCGACACTGATTCCCTGGGAGTTAGCGACCAGGTCATTGACCTGAAGCCTTGATGCAGAATTGGTTCCATAAGCAAAATCATATTCAGCCTCTGAGATAACCTGTTTCCCCTCAAGAAGCCTGGCCTTTAGCTTATAAGCTCCACGTTCAGAGCTTCCGAAATTCCAGAAACCAACCTTTATTACCTGTTTATTTGCAGGAATACTATCAATTGAAAATACCTGTCTGTCAAGCGTTTTCTCATTTGTTCCCACGGGTCTGACAAGAAGCACCTCAAGGTTCAAGTTGTTTTCTGGCTGGTCCGAGTAGAGGGTTACATCAAAGGACTCAAGATCACTATAAAGATCAGCTATGTGGGCTGTACTTGTTTCTCCAGTGTTAGAATTCTCTGATGCAAAGGCTGGAGAAATTGATATAAGGTAAAAAGTAAGTAAGAAAAGTGCAGCTTTCATTGTCTTTTACCCCGATTCGATGTTATAATGATTATTGAATAT
>DATMYS010000173.1:0-2027 GCA_035560835.1 Methanosarcina sp. | reverse complement strand
ATATAAATGATTACAAAAGTAACGAAAAGGTAATGAAAAGAGATAGAAAATTGATGGAAAGATGATTTTGATGGAAAGATAACTTTGATGGAAAGATAATTTTGATGAAAAGATAATTTTGATGGAAAGAAGATTTTCTCGGTAGAGTCTTAAAAAACAAGGGATGAACGCCCTGGGAAGTCCAGAGCGTTCGAAATTCTAATTTTAAGCTTTTAGGTGCGTTTTCTTCCCAGGATGCCTGCAACTGAGAGAAGACCTGCTAGAGTAAGAACAGGGCCGAAACCTGGGGTATCTTCAGACTCTTCGTCTTGTGCCAGAACTGAGGATTCATTTTTTTCCTGATTGGAGTCCGTTTTTCCATTCGGCTGCTCGTTGCTCCCTTCAAGAGGAATAGGTACTCCTACGTAAACAACAGGAGTATCCGAAATAACTTCTCCTGAGTATTCATCAAGGTCAAGGAAACTTACTTTGCATGCAGGTAGATGAATTTCCCCTTCTTTATGCATCTGCAGGATATAGCTTACTGTTTTTGAACCGCCACTGCTTCCGAGGATCTGCTTGAAACTGGTTTCTCCGCTTATTAGTTTAGCTTCTGGAGGCACGGTATCGGTTACTGTCACACTAGAATCAACATTTCCAGTATTTTTTACAGTAATTGTTACAGTCAGTTCATCTCCTGAATCAAGTTGCTGCCTGTCAATGGTTTTTGTAACCGAAATTTCAGGCCCATAAATTTTTACCTTTTCCGAATTATTGGAACCTGCTTCTCCATCCTGCCCATTAGGCAGGGTAAAGTTAGCCGTTGCTTTTGGAAAGGTGAATTCTCCAGGCTTTTCAGGAATCAGGTTGTACTCAAAAACCTTTTCAGCTAATTCTCCGGATTTAAGGGAAAGGGTTTTCTCGAGCACAGCGTCTTTCTGAAGGTGTATTTGGGGAGCGATCGAATCCTTAAGTTTTATATCATCAAGATCACAGAGACCTTCGTTTCTGACATTGACCGAGATGTGGATAGGTTTTCCCATGTGGTTATCTCTTGTAATAACCTTTGAAATAACAAGTCCCCATTTTTTTTCTATTTTTATGACTTTGAAACCTATATCTTCGTACTTCTCATCCCTTACATCCACGCACGTAATTTTTGCGGTTATATTAAGGTCAGTGTCTTCCCATGGCTTAGGGGCTTTCACTGTAATATTCACAGGTTCAAGGGTCTCGTCTTTAAGGACTTCTCCAAGTGTGTATTTCGTTTTTCCTTTAAGGACCTCCATTCCGGCCGTGTCGATAGTTAGAACGGCATTTTCAGCTTTTGCATCTCCTTCATTTTTAATCTCTATCGATACATCGATTGCACTGTCCCCGGTAGATTTCGAGTCATATGTATCTTTTTTAGTTTCAACTTCTATGTCAAATTCTGGTTCTCCTTTTATAAGGATATCCAGTTTAGCATAAGGGTTCCAGTTTCCTGTCTTGAACTCCTTTCCATCCTTCTCGATAGTCTCATAATTTGGGTCCACTTCCTGGGCATAAACCTTTATCCTATCGTCATATACGACTTCAAGGCCTGCGGAAAGCGGAGCGGTCTTGAGTTTCTCCCCGTCCTTTGAGATTGAAACAAACGCCTGTTTGTCATCGTTGAAATCTTCTGCCTTTATAACATAATCGTTGACTGTTACCGTATCCCCCCAGTATAGTATTTTTCCATCCTGTTTCTCCACCCACTCGATGTCTTCCTCTGCAAAAGAGATTATTGAGAAAGCCAAAATGAAGAAAGCGGCAAGTAATGCAATAAGTGCAAGCTTCTTAGCCATAGTTACCTTCCTTAAATTGATCTTTTTACATTGGATTTGCGCACTGGAAACATGCATTTTTAGCTGCTGTAATGGCCACGGCTCTTCAAATATTTTTATTTATAACTTCTATAATTAGTAGATGTTATTCACGATTAATACCAGCCGTATTTTACTATTTGATGCATTGATTTTGCCCCAGCACTCCCCTATGTTTGCATATTTCTAACTGATTATTAA
>DATMYS010000172.1:0-7113 GCA_035560835.1 Methanosarcina sp. | reverse complement strand
CAATCAGATAAAGTAGTAACTAAGGCAATAATCCTTTAATTTGTAATTATAGATTGTATTAAAACTTACTCTTTAAAATAGACAAAAAGTTCTCCATTATTAGCTTATAAATGGCTTTAGTGTAAGTCATTAGTTTTTCTTTCGAATTTTTTACTTAAAGGGCTGATCCCAAAACTTAAAATCTATTTTTTTGAAGCTCATTTTTAAAATAGTCAATTGAGCTTCTGACCAAAAAAGTAATTCTATAACTCTTATAACCCACTTTCCGCAGATGCCCTTTCAATTTTCACAATATTTCATGCTATCGTTTTTTCTGAAAATCGCCCTGGTTACTCAAACATGTGTGAAATATCCCACAATTTTCGACCTTTTGTCTTCATTGAAAAACTTCCAGATCTTATTTTCCCGAAGCTTCAGTTGAGATAATAACTGCAGATTTTCGAATAATTCGACAAAAACGATAACAGAAATATGTTATTTTTTTGGAGACATCTGCGAAATGTCAGTTATAAATTATTGGACTAAAAATTGGTTTTGGGACAAGCTCAACAGGTAATCACTTTTCGGATAGGCTCTAAATAGGCATCTCTGAAGGCTCTTTATTTTCTTCAGCGAATCTTTTAAAAAATTCCTTAAAATGATCAGGAAGAGCATTCATTTCCAGGAGATTCTCAAGAGAACTCCATACATATTCCAAATGTTCATGGCTTAATTTTACATCAGCAATGAGATATCCCCCATCATATATTACAGCAATTACTTTTTTTTCAGGAAGCTCAAAGGTAGCATATCCTGCAATCTCTCCGGACACAATTGAAATCCCGGTTTCCTCCCGGACTTCCCGAACAACCGCTTCCTCAAGGATTTCTCCACGAACCAGCTTTCCCCCTGGCAGATCCCATTTCCCCGGATTGCTGTGAGAGTTTTCCGACCGCCTGAGAAGCAGAAACTCGCCTTTCTCGTTCCGTAGAACAGCATAAACAGAAATGATGTAAGGTTTCTCCAGATTCATATAATAATATGTGAGATTTCTCTGTCTTAAAGGCTGGCTTTTTTAAGATCTTCAAGATATGACTATTCTTAAAAAGTATCTTTCAATACTTACTTTTATAAGGAATCGCACATATTGCCCCAAAATGAAGGGAGAATCAGGATCAATAGAAAGACAAAAACCAGGAAAAAGACTAAAAAGGAATAAATTTCAAAGAAAAAAAGGAATATCGGCTTAAATAAGGTATAAATGAAAAAGATTATAAAAGCAGGATTGACAACTTGGAACAGAGCAGAAAAGAAGGACTCAATATGACTCGCTGGACAGGAAAAACAGTATATTTAGACCTTGGCGCTGAATCAGTTAATATCATCGAAACTGATGAAAAGTTAATTCTCAGATACCTTGGAGGCAGAGGACTTGGAGTAACACTTCTTTCTGAGTTGACAGATCCCAATATTGATCCTCTTAGCCCTCTCAATCCTCTCATTTTTACTTCAGGCCCGCTTTCAGGCCTTGTTCCTATGGCTTCAGGGGCGGTCCTCACATCGAAATCGCCTCTAACAGGTACAATATTTAGCTGGAACATGACTGGGAGCTTTGGAAGTGAACTGAAGAAAGCCGGAATCGATGCTCTTATCGTTATTGGAAAGGCAAAAAGGCCTTCATATGTGAAAATAGAGGAAGGAAATGTTGAAATCGTGCCCGCAGAACAGCTCTGGGGAATGAATGTCAGAACCTGTACCGAAGCCCTTGAAAACAAAGGCAGCGTGGCCTGCATTGGCAGGGCAGGAGAAAAACAGGTTCTTATTTCCTCCTTTGTTGTTGATTCCATACATAGCGGAAGAGGAGGTCTGGGTGCGGTTGCCGGCTCAAAAATGCTCAAGGCCGTGGTTGTGAAAGGAGAAAAAGAACTTTTGCCTTCTGAGCCTGAGAGATTCCGGGAACTTGAGATTAAACTACTGAAGCTTTTTGATGCAAGCCCAATGCTTTCCAAAGGTCTTGCAAATTACGGCACGTCTGCACTTGTGAAATTGCTGGATTATATGAACCTCATCCCCACCAGAAACTTTTCCGGAAAGAAGACTCCTTTCGCAGATGTGCTTTCAGGAGAGAATATCAAATCCACTTTCGAGCTTGACAACGAGAGTTGCCCTGGCTGTCCTCTGGGTTGTAAAAAGAGAATTAAAGAAACAGGGCAGATGTTTAAAGAGGCAGGACAGATTTTGCCTGATTATGATTCCCTCTGGGCCTTCGGGTTTAACCTTGAAAACCCTGATCTCACTTCCGTACTTAAGGCTGATAGGATATGCAAGGATTACGGTTTTGATCCGATCTCGGCAAGTTCCGTGCTCGGAGCGTGCGCAGAACTCAAAGCAGGAATAATCAAAGCTAATGGACTGGAATCCCTGCTCTCAGAAATCGGGGAAGGAGCAGAGTTAGGAAATGGAGCCAGACGATACTTATCAGGCATAGGGAGAAAAGACTTGAGCATGGATGTGAAGGGGCTCGAACTCGGAGGTTTTGATCCACGAGGGATAAGGGGACAGGCTCTGGCTTATGCTACTTCCAGCCACGGAGGGGACTACCTGACTGCTTTTATGGTTGGGCCCGAGGTACTTGGAAAGCCTGTAAGTCTTAACCGTCTGAGCCTTAAAGGAAAAGCAGGTATACTCCAGGTATTTGAAAACCTGACTGCAGTTCTGGACTCTTTTGTATTCTGCCCCTACTCGGGTTTTGCCCTTAACGAAGAGCTTGGTTCGGCTCTCCTGCTTTCGGCTGCAGGTATGGATATATCGCCTGCAGAGCTCCTGAAAGTCGGAGAAAGAATCTATAATCTGGAGAGAACATATAACCTTAAAGCAGGATTTACCCGGAAAGACGATATCCTTCCTGAAAGGCTGTTTGAAAACGAGGGAGATAAAGAAGGGTACGGGCTTCCCAGACAGGAGTTTGAAGTTGCACTTCAGGAATATTACCATTACCGCAGATGGAATGAAGAAGGAGTGCCCAGGCCGGAGAAGTTAAAGGAGCTTGGGATCAGCTTTTAAAAAGAAAACCTAAAAGGCAGTGCGGGTGAAGTAAGAACTGCGGAATGGAATCCGGAAACGCTTTTAAAAGGAAAAAGGAAAAACTTTTCAGGGACTTTTACTGTACCGCAAGCTCCAAAAAAATAATAAATCTTATACGAAGTCTTATAAGGTAAAGGATTTTCTCTTTGAAACCCAATATTTCCTTTAATCCAGTATTCCTTTATCCCGGATTATTCCGAAGATTCCAGGCAGTTTTCCCCGAAATCCAGTCCAAAGACGCAAAATCTCGCACAAGCGTTATATAGTCAAGGATAATTAATCGTATTAGTTCTCGATCTGTAGATTAACTCTGCAGACACCTCAAGCTCGGAATATTATCCAGTTTTTCTATGCAGATCTTAAGCAATGTATGGATAAAATAAGAGACAGGCTTAAAAATTAGAAAAGCCTTCTTATACTACTTTACCGGAGCCACGAAAAGTCTCCGGCAAATTCGGATGGCGTTTACAGCTTATTAGAAATATTTTAAAACGTAATGGGAGAATTGTTATGAAACAGCAGGTAGAAGTAAAAGAACTTAAAGAAGGAAAATACGTAATCATTGATGACGAAGCATGCGTCATAAAGAGTATTACCAAGTCTAAGCCGGGGAAGCACGGAGCTGCAAAGGCAAGAGTAGAAGCTATCGGACTCTTTGACGGCCAGAAGCGCTCCTTCATAGGCTCAGTTGCAACCAAAGTCTACGTCCCGATTGTGGAAAGAAAGAGTGCACAGGTAATCTCGATTACCGGTGACATTGCCCAGCTCATGGACATGGGAGATTTCTCAACCTTTGAGATCGTAATTCCTGATGAATACAAAGATAAGGTCAAAGAGGGCGAAGAAATTTCTTACATTACAGCCCTTGGCAAGGTCAAGCTCGATATACGGACATAAACTTCCAAAACTAAAGTAAAAACTCAGGTTAAGAGCCTGAGTCATTCTTTTTTAATCAAAGAATTTCATATCAGGTTAAAGTATGTTTTTACCCAATTCCTTTATAGACGCTCTTGCAGACTATGAATCTGCACTTTATGTTATCTTCGGCGTACCTTTTGATAATACCTCTTCTTACAGGGCAGGCAGTCGCTGGGCTCCGGACGCTATGCGGCAGGTCTCTGCAAATTTTGAGAGCTATAACCCGACTTTCGACATAGACCTTGTCGATCTTCCGATCTATGATGCTGGGAATCTTGAAACTTCAGCCTCAGTTGACGAGACTCTGCAGAGTCTCTACGAAGCTACAAAAGACCTCCTTAATGATGGAAAGCTTCCCATTATGCTTGGCGGAGAGCATTCGCTTACTTTCGCTATGGTGAAGGCTTGTGCTGAACTCGCAGGAGAGGACTTCGGGGTTCTTGTCTTGGACGCCCATTTTGACCTCAGGGAAGAGTACAGGGGTTTTAAGCATAACCATGCCTGCGTGTCCCGAAATATTCTCACTGAGGTTACTAAGAATCTTGTTTCCATAGGCATAAGAAGTGGCCCGGAAGAAGAATGGGTTTTTGCCAGGGAAAATAACCTGAAGTATTATACAGCCGATGATGTGGAATCCACAGGTATGGTAGGGATCCTCAAAGAGGCTCTCGAGTGGCTTGATTGCAGCCAGCTCTATCTTTCCCTTGATATGGATGCAATTGACCCGGCTTATGCTCCTGGTCTCGGCACGCCTGAGCCTTTCGGCTTGAGTGCGCGAGATGTAAGGACTGCAATAAGGACGCTTGCTCCCTTTTCAATGGCTTTTGATGTCGTTGAAATCGCCCCTGAATACGATTCCGGACAAACCGCCATGCTTGGGGCAAAATTGATGAGGGAGTTTATCGCTTCTCATGCAAAAAGCTGCACGAAAGCATAAGATATGAAAACAGAAGAATAACCTGTATATACAAAACTCTCAACTGATAGACAATTCAGTCTTTTGCGAGTTCAAAAACTGCTGGAAAAGGACGAAGTGTTAAAGCTTCGGAACTTTTCCATTACTTAATACGTTTTTTGTCCAAGACTTTACTAGATGTTATTATGCGCGCCATATGGCTATGATCTTATCAATTGCTATGTGCGTATACTTTTTGTTCTCCTCAAGAGTGAGGACATTGTCTGCGCAGGCTTCCACCCTTCCGTTAAAAACATCAGGGCCCCCACAGTAAACATCTACGACTTCGCCTAGAAGGTGTTCTACTATAAAAGGCTGCATTTCTTTGCACCTCGGTATTTTCTCACTTATTCAACTCTGGGTCGCTAGTTTAAATGACCTTTATTTCCCGAAAACCAGGGCACTAATCCGGCTTTCCAGAGTGCTTTCCTTTAATCAGGTTTATAGAAGATCCACAAGATCTGTCTTTAATCCATTTGTCCTCTATAATACAGGAATAAATTGAAATATGAAATTTTGAGCTTATTGTCCCCAGATGGCTATTATTTTATCGATGGCTATATGGGTAAGTTTCCCTTCGCTACTGAGCGTCAAAACGTTATCGGCACAGGCTTCTACATTTCCCCTGAAAACGTCAGGCCCACCGCAGTAAACATCTACATCCTTGTTGAGATAGTGTTCCACTATAAACGATTGTATCATAGATTTTTTCCTCCTGCTTATTTTCTTTGCAACTTGCTTATTTACCTGTTAGTTTTTCTGATGACAGAAACTGACTGTCTGTACATCCACAAATGCCCGTTAATTGTAACTATCTTTTCATTTCATATAAATATATTTAGAAACTAAAATTGCTTTTTGGAGTGCAATGCCTTTAATTTCTGTAAGGAAAATCAGCTTACTTACCCCAAAGGCTGCATAGCTCTCAGTTCTCGTTTTCCCGGAAATAAAAAACGGTTATATGGCTTCTTTTCTCCGGATTTACTTGCTCAGGGAATTCGGGAAAGCTAAGTTTATCTGGAGAAATCTTATCAACCAGACTTTTAATGAAAAAGAATTAAATTCGAAATTGTTTGGGAAATTTTAAGGACAAATTTCTCAATTTAAAACCAGTAAGTCCTTTATCTCAGAATTAAGCGAACTAACCTTTTTTTACAGAATTCCTGATTTCACGGTCTTCATAGAGGAAAATATCCTCAATACGGACGTCAAATAGCCTGGCAAGCTTGAATGCTAGTTCAAGCGAGGGATCATATTTGCCTTTTTCAATTGCATGTATAGTTTGCCTTGTCACCCCTACTTTTTCAGCCAGAGTTTCCTGAGTAAGATCGTGCATTGCCCTGTAAACTTTAATATTATTTTTCATTGCAGGCTCCATATCCTATTAACCAAAATTCATAGAGTGTTTGTCACGAAGATTCCTCAACTTAGATAAGCCAGTTGAGAAATTGTAACTGGAATATTTCTTTTTGGGGCTAGGTCTTTGGGACAGTATAGGTCTTTCCGAAATTAATGAAATCCCATTCTACCAGGCCCGACTCACCAGCATTCACGTATAAAACCTAGTGTCATGACAATTTAATTGTTGGGCATTAATACTTAGACAATACATCATCCGTAGTCCTTTTCTTAATTCTAAGGACTAATAACTAAGTTTTCTAGACACTAGTTTTATTGGCTAAGATGTAATCTGGCTTTCTGCTCAGCCGCCATATTCCCTGTTGTAATGCATATAAAGCAAACCATAGAGCACCATAATTGCACAACTTACATATGCCATGAAAAAACCAAGGTTGGTGTAGCCTGGATAAGTCTTCCTCATTGCTATAAGGATTGCACCTCCAATGGCAAAACTGATTACTGTTATTTGAAAAACAATCCAGGAGGCTTTCTGGTTGACCTGATGAATACGCTCGTCATCCATAACATCTTTCACCCTCGTTTTTAAAAGATATATAACAGTTGTTCCTGCTAAGAAAACACTTATAGCAAGTACTGGACTTCCTATAGAAAATGAAAAACTTAAAACAGCTCCCATTAACATTGCAATCAGGAACAAAATTATACGAAATTGTTTCTGCTTCATCTGCATAACTCCTTTAGGTACATTGTTTCCGTGTAAGTCAAAATTCTATATTTGTAACATCCAATGTAAAGTTTTAAAAACAAATTGACTC
>DATMYS010000171.1:0-2907 GCA_035560835.1 Methanosarcina sp. | reverse complement strand
GACAGCTTTTCTTATTTGTAATATATTGTAATACCAAAAGAATTTCTCAGCAATTGCCTTCAAGACGTAGTAAAAATTCTTTTATATCTAGCCCGCTCGCATAACCTGTAAGTTTTCCGTCTGAGCCTATTACCCTGTGGCAGGGGATAATTATCGCAATCGGATTCCGGTTATTTGCAAGCCCCACTGCTCTATAGGCCCTGGGCTTTCCGACAGATACAGCTATCTCTTTATAAGTTCGGGTCTCTCCATAAGGAATTTCGCATAAAGCTTTCCAGACTGACTTTTGAAAATCCGTTCCCTCTGGAGCCAGGTTAAGGTCAAAAAATTCGAGTTTCCCGGAAAAATAAGCTTCAAGCTGCCTGGTAACCTCCTTAAAAAATTCTTTATTCTCTATCCAGTCAACAGGGATTTCTATTCTCTTCTTTCC
Source organism: Methanosarcina sp. (assembly GCA_035560835.1). Lineage (GTDB taxonomy): Archaea > Halobacteriota > Methanosarcinia > Methanosarcinales > Methanosarcinaceae > Methanosarcina. The sequence continues at coordinate 2,477 of DATMYS010000171.1, read as the reverse complement.
TTTCAGGAATACAAGATGTTTCAACCCTTTTTCATTCCCTGCCAGAAGAATGGGACCAGTTGGAGATTCGATTATATCGTAATACATTTTATTTGCCTCCAGAAACGCTGTTGCAGATTGATTGCAGATAATTTGTGTCGTTTATAGTAGAAATCTTTATTCAACGGCCGAAAAAGAGAGTTCGCTGAACAGGGTAGGTTTTAACAGATGAGAACTAGGGAGAAATGCTCTCTACAAAAAAGAAACTGAAGGGTAAGGGCACTTAAGTGCCCTCGAATACCCTCAAGCGTTTTATCGGAAGCATTAAAAGTGTTTTCCCTGAAGTATTTGGGTTCATTTGTTTTTATATCCACTTACCCAGAAAAATCCAGACATATTCAGACTTTTTACGGCAGAATCAGACTCATTTGCACTCTTTTCTGCTTCTAATTTATTGAGTTCCTGAATCCTCGACTCAACAACATCCATTGCATCTTCAAAAAGCTGTCTGTTGATTTCAATCCCGAAATATTTTTTGAGTTTTTCTTCAGGCGGCATTGTCGAACCTGCTGAGAGGTAAGCAATGTAGTTTTTGTTGAAAGTTTCCGGGTCTTCCTTATACTGTTTAAAAAGGGAGAGAGTTATCGCCTTTGAAACTGCGTAGTTGAAGGTATAGTAATTGTTTGTTAAGTAAATGTGGTTAATATAAGCCCATTCAGCAGAATCCTCATCATAGTATTCGACCGAGTCGCTACCATACTCTTTAGAAAGATTTGTCCAGATCGCATTGAGGTCGGCTCCGTTGGCTGTCCCGTTTTCAGCACATAGCTGGTGTGCTTTATATTCAAACTCCGTAATCATAGGCTGGCGAGTAAAGTAGTTCTGGTATTCCCCTATATGCTGGGAAAGAACATTAACTGCGGTTTCTTTATCGGAATTTTGAACCACGTAATCAACAAAAAGTTCTTCGTTGAAAGTGGAAGGAACCTCCATTTCATAAGTCGTGCCTGAACAGTAGAGGTAATCGACGGAATTACCCATAAGATAGAAGTTAATTCCATGTCCCAGTTCGTGAGTAATGGCTTTTTGGTCGCTGATAAGGCCATTGTAGTTGAGAAAAACAAGGGATGGAGATTTCAAAGAACATAAACTGTAAGTGTAACCTCCTGGCTGTTTTCCATGTTCGGGGTCAGGATATACATCTATGAAATTCCCGGTTACCATCTTTAAAAAGATTTCATTGAAACTGGGATCCATTCTAGAATAGGAATTTTGGATTTCTTGCAAAGCTTCCACATATATGTAATTCTTACCAGGCTGGTCCGTCAACTGCAGCATAAGGTCGTATGGCCTGAGCGTTTCAACTCCGAGTGTATTTTTCCTGAACTCATTATAGTCTTCAAACACACCTTTTCTTTCTTTGAAAACCGTATTCATCTCGTCAATCTGAGTACGGTTAAGATAGGCATTATAGAGAGTGTAGTCATAGTAATCTGTGTAGTTCAGTTCCCTTGCAGCAAGATCGTCAAGCCGGGCTTTTTCCGAGTAAAGGGATGCCATGGAATCGGACTCGTTTTTCAGGTGGTAAAACCTCTTCTCATAGCATTTCTTCCTGTTTTCCCGGTTTTGATCGATCGAAAGCAAAGTATTGTAAGACTGGGAATTGACTGAGTATTGTTCCCCATTCTCAAGCGTTATATTTCCTGCCATTGTAACGTTATTTGTAATCTCTGAAAATGCTTCAGTTTCCAGTTTCATGCGCTGGTTTTCAAGTGCTGTAAGGTATACAGCCTGAGATTCATTCATTGGCCTGTGGTCTGCAAACCTCATATATTTAGCTTCAAGATAAGGCCTGTACTCCTCAAGTTTTGGCTCTTCGGAAAAGAGCCTGTCCCACTCTTCCTTATTGAGCGAGGTCAACTTAACGGTTGTAAACGAGTTGGCTTTCCCATATTCGGTAATCAGGTCCTGAGAATCCGTAAGAAGAGAAGCAAAGAACGGATCACTTACATTTTTACTGAGCTGAGTATACGCGTAAACGTACAGAACTTCAAGAGATTTTGAGAATTCCTTATCAGCTTCCAGATAATCCCGTAAAACAGGTCCCGACAAATTTTCAAATTCCGGACGGAAAGTTGCGTTTATTTCTTCTGGCTTCTTTTTTAAGGTCTCAAGTTCTTTTAAGGCATCTTCCCTGCTGCTGAAAAGATATAAAGTGTTCCATTCAGTCGTAACCTTATCGGGATTAAGCTTTTCAAATGTGTATTCTTCTTTTATGATTTCAGAAGAGCCACCTAGCTCCGAAGCAGCTCCACATTCTGAAAATACTGAAAAAAATAGAAATATCCCGAGAGTGATAAGCCCTTTAATTATTCCAAGAGCGATGAACCCTTTAACTGATTTTAGTCTCATAAAACCGCTACCTCTGACAGGCTATCAAAAAAATAATCCAGGCTGTGTAAGAAGACTTTCAGTCATTTCAATAAACTGATACGAAT
>DATMYS010000170.1:0-2998 GCA_035560835.1 Methanosarcina sp. | reverse complement strand
AGATTATTTTATAGCCGAATAATAGAACACAGGTCTAAAAACACGAAGGGGAATTCGCTTTGGAATGTAAAAGTGTTATTCAGGATGCCGTATGCAAGATAAAAGCCATGAAAGGCGTGGAAGACACGTATATCTTGAGTGAAGAGGACAAAGAGAAAATTCTTGAGCTTGAGAAAAAAGCTGAAGGAGCAGTCCTTATGGGGCTTGGTATAGGAGACAACCAGGGAATAAAGGAAGTCTTCAAACGCCAGGTAATCATAGCCTTTACAACTAATATGAACTATGTCTGGCCTGAAGGGCCCAATGTAGTGCTTATGCAGTATGGAGAAAAGGTTGGTGAAGATGTTTACGATCCCGAGAAGCTTGAGGAGTGTAAAAAATGTAACGATATGCTGGTTATGGGAAACTTTGTAGTCTACAAGAGCTCCGTGCCTAAGCCAAAAGACGCAAAGAAAGAACCCATAACTGTAGTCCTCCCACCCCAAAAATGCCAGAATGTGGAATGCGTGGAAGGTGTGACCAATGTTGTACTTGCGTCTCCCTCTACTCCCTCGGATGAGTACATCAGGTCTGTAATGGATCTCAAACCGGCAGTCGGACTCGGGACTTTTATTATCGGATTCGATCTATGTTAAGCAATCGGCCTCTAAAAACTTCTGGATAAAAATGAGGCAGGCTCTATAGGCAAATATTGAACTGCCGTCTTACCTGCATTACATATAGAGCTCATCCCAAAATCAATTTAATTACTACATCAGTATGAGTTTTCAAACCTACTTCCCAATCCTAAGATCTCGATTGATTATCCATAATTTAATTTGAGAAATCATTTTGAGCTTTGGGATCAGCTCAAATACTATCAATAAGGTAAATTAAGTGGCTTTTTTAAAAATCATAAAATCTTTTTGAAATTCTTAAAATTGATTTTTGTTTAGAACTGCCATAAGAATAAAAGGTCGGAATCCATAAACCGGAAAGACGGAACTTGAGATGAAAGAAGATGATTATAATAAGGCCTGCAGGGAAATCCTTGAAAAAGTACTTGCCGGTGAGATCGAAAACGAAAATCAGTTAAATAAGGCAAAAAAAGACGTCAGTAAATTTTATCATCTGGCCAGCCTCCCCAGGAACGGAGATGTCATAATCCAGGGATCAGCCGAAGAGCAGACAATAATTAAAGAGTTTTTAAGACGGAAGCCTGTAAGAACGATCTCCGGAGTTGCGGTAATTGCTGTAATGACCTCTCCGGCTCCATGCCCTCATGGAATTTGTCTTCCCTGTCCGGGAGGACCTAACTCCGCTTTCAAGTCGCCCCAGAGTTATATGGGAAGGGAACCTGCAGCCATGCGGGCGATTCAGCATGGGTTCGACCCTTATTCCCAAGTTGAATCCAGGCTTTCCCAGCTTAAAGAGATCGGTCACGATGTAGAGAAAGTGGAACTAATAGTTATGGGAGGCACGTTTTCTGCACGTAGTCTCGATTACCAGGAATGGTTTATCAAACGCTGTCTCGAGGCAATGAACGATTTCACAGGTAAAGAGTGGAGAGAAAGAACCTGGAAAATCGGGAAATCTTTACCTTATATTCCTCTTGAAGAAGTGCAGAAAGCAAATGAAAAAGCTGAGATTCGCAACGTAGGAATCACATTCGAAACGCGCCCGGACTGGGCAGGAGAAAAACATGTGGATGAGTTCCTCAGACTGGGAGGAACTAAGGTAGAACTAGGGGTTCAGAGTGTTTATGATTTTGTGCTGACCCGTATGCAGAGAGGACACAGCGTTGCAGAAATTGTCAGGGCTAATCAAGTATTAAGAGACAGTGCGTTCAAGGTTGGATTCCATATGATGCCTCATCTGCCTGGCTCGGATTCAAAGCTTGACTTCAGAGGTTTCAAAAAGCTCTTCCAAGATTCTCGCTTTAGACCAGACTATCTCAAAATTTATCCTACCCTAGTAACTGAAGGAACTCCTCTTTACAGGCTCTGGGAAACAGGAGATTACGAGGCTCTTTCTGACGAAGAAGCTGTTGAACTAGTTGCGGATATAAAAGAGATCCTGCCCAAGTGGGTAAGACTCCAGCGTATCCAGCGTGATATTCCAGCTTACCAAATCATTGCAGGGGTCCGAAAAAGTAATCTCAGACAACTTGCAGAAGAAAAGCTTAGAGAAAAAGGAGGAAAGTGCCACTGTATTCGTTGTAGGGAAGTAGGACACACTGGCCTGAAAGGGAAAAAAATAAATTCAAAGGACATCGAGCTGACTGTAGAGACTTATGAAGCTTGCGGAGGCAAAGAGCATTTCATCGCGTTTGAAGACCTTACTGAAGATGTTCTGATCGGATTTACCCGCCTGCGCTTCCCTACTACTCCTCACCGCCCGGAACTACAGGATGCCGCCCTGATAAGAGAACTGCATGTTTATGGTTCCATGGTGCCTATAGGAAAAGAAGCAAAGCAAAAGGAGTGGCAGCACAGAGGATACGGGAAGGAACTTCTGGAATATGCAGAGAAGATAGCACGTGAAAATGGTTACCAGAAGCTTGCTATTATTAGCGGGATAGGGGCCAGAGAATACTATCGGAAATTCGGTTATGTTCTCGATAATGTATATATGTCAAAGGTCTTGAAGGATTAAGACCTGTGACTCTCAGGCAGGTAATTAATTTAATCTTGTCATTAATATAGTCTTGTCGTTAATATTTTTAAATCTATTACTTAAATTTCTGAAACCAGTATTATATCCTAAGTAACTGTCACAGAATAGATTATGCATATTACTTATAAAGTTAATTTTTAATTGATGCCAACGATCTTGAAAATCAAGATATCCAATCGAAACCTGTGCATAGTTTGTTCTGTGACGAGTCCTAAGTTTGACAGCACTCACTAATTAATACTGAATATCTTCCTTCTTTTTTGGTCCAACTGGACTTGACAATTCTTCAAAACTTATAAAAATTTATGATATATTCTATGTGATTCCATTCCATTGTGCTACA
>DATMYS010000169.1:0-15600 GCA_035560835.1 Methanosarcina sp. | reverse complement strand
ATATGAGAGGAATAAAGAATATTTTCGAAATATTTATTAATCCCTTCTTATATGGGTCAATTATGATTTCCAGAAAGACTATAATATTCGGATTTATAGTCCTTAGCCTTGCAGGCTTGATAATTTATTCTCAAACAATGCCAAAGAAAAAAACTGTGTATCAGGAAGACTTCGAAAATTGTAATTTTGAAGGGAAGCTTCTGGAATGCAAAGACGGGGCACTGTATCTTAATACAACGGATTCAGCACAGACAGGAGAAGAGATCTGGAGTAAAAATGTGAGCGTATCTCCAGGAAAAATTTCCTGGAACTGGAACGGACAGGATCTGAATAAGTTCAGTCTCTGGTTAAAAGTGACATTCAGTGATCACAAATCCATTTACTATGTTGCAGCAGGGAGCATGAATCCGCAATCCGAAGGTGAATATTATCGGGATCAAGAAAACCGAAGACGCTTTTCGCCTTCAATTATAATCTCAGGAATTTCGATGAGCACTATTGAAAGAGATCTCGTTGAAGATTATGAAAAATATTGCGGGCCTGCTGAAAATATAAAGATTGTAGAAATGAGTGCAGGTTTTGGAGACAACAGTACGCAACATCAGAATCTTCTGAGGATCTCAGACCTGAAGATCTACGGACAATGATAAAAGGTAATCAAAGAAGCCTGAAAAGGAGTCTGAAAATGAAAAAGAGTAATGTTGTGCTGATAATTATATTTTCATTTATATTTTTGGTCTTTTCGGGATGCACATCTTCACATATTGTAGCCTCCGACGAAAAGGGAAATAACAGTAGTGAAGAAATCTTAAAAAATGAAAGTAGTCAGGAAAGCAGCCAGCTGAGTCAGGAAAATCTAACTTCTTCTGATAAATCTTCTCCTTACCTTTACTGGGAGTATGAACTTGGAGATATAAACCCGGAAAATCTCAGTGAAGGAAGATCGAATATCCAGGACTGTGTGGCGTACTCCCAGGACGGAAAGTATGTAGCTGTCGGGACAGGGAAAAACCTGGCAGTTATTGATCTGCCAGGCAAAAATCCGCTATGGGAAAAGACTTTAAGAGGAAATGTTTCAGACATTTCGTTCTCGAAAGACGGGAAGTATCTCCTTGTAGGGGAAAGGAGTACTGACGGATACATTTATTCTCTGGATGCTGGCACAGGAAATGAAATTCACAGCTATAGAAGCGCCGATGACCTGGGAACCAGTACGAACTCAAAATATCAGCCCTGCATATACAAAATAACGGCTGCTGATGATGCTGTGTACATTGCAGCAGGCAGATACTGGAAAGAATCAGGATACGGATTGGCTTCAAGGGTATACAGGTTCAGCCCGGATGGCACGCTTTCCTGGAAGCTGCCAGCAAGCGAAAATTATGCCCGGAGTGTAAACTGGATTGATTCAAGCCAGGACGGAAAAAATGTAGTTTTCTCAACCGGAGACTGGACAAATTCCCTTGAACTTGATGCAGTTGTCTATTCCGTGAATGGCAGTGGAAATCTCCGCTGGAAATACGAAATTCCGCCTCTCAAGCCTTACTTTGATTCTGCAGCTATCTGGCACGGGCTTGATATTTCAGATGATGGGTCTATGGTAACTGCCTATACAGGGGATGGAAGAAAGTACCTGTTTAATGATTCCGAGATGATGAAACCCGGAGACGGAAAAACAGCATGGGATATGAAAACCCCCGGAGACGGGAGGAAATCATGGGACACCTATGATTGGCAATCCAATGTAACAGTTCCAGAGGAGATCGAGGGAAGTTACATCTATGCTTATGGGGAAGAAGCTAAAATTTCCAGTAAGAATGAGACACTTTACCTTGCGGGAGCCACACTTCCTGCATATTATCCCGACAACATATCGGTGGCACATCCCCTTGAGAATAGTCTTGTATCAAGTGAAGTCGAGAAAGGAAACACTTCCTGGACTTATTCCCTTGGAGGACGCTGTGCAGGGATTTTCTTTTCTCCGGATACCAGATTCTTTGTCCTGCCAGTAGGGAAAGATTCGTCCTCAGGCAATACTCAGGTTCATGGAATTCGTGTTTTTGACAACCGAAAATCCGGAAACGGCAATTCAAGGTTAATCTGGAGATATAATACCGAGGGCGTTGTTGTAGATGCTGCGATTTCTTCCGACTGCACAGTCGCTGCAGTTGAAGCTCCTCTAAAGCTTGAAAATGGGTATGTAATTGGAAAACACAGGTTAATAATTGTCAGGTGAGATAATGAAATGGAAAATTTTGATAGTCCTGCTTATTCTGACTTTAATCACTGCCGGGTGCACTGAAAAAAGCCAGGAATCTGAGAACAGTAAAGTTGCTCAGGCTTCCGAAGGTGTCCAGAGCTTGGAGGAAAGGGGTAATTCCGAAGCCGGAGTACCCATAGATTCAATAGTATTTTCCAGGACCGGAGCTCTGATTACTCTAAAAGAAGAGGCAGACATTTCACAGGTGAAAATATCTTCTGCCAATAACTCGACAGAGTCTACAGATATTGAAAAAACGGAGAACCAAGTCTTTGCAGCTTTTGACTGGGAACCCAGGACTCAATATAAGTTTGAAGTAATCACAGGTGACGGGGCAAAAAGTGCTCTGGAAGTGTATGCTCCTGAAAAACCTGCTTTGAAAGAGGAGTATGCTATAAAACTTGAGGATGTAACTCCCGGACCTATCGAAAAAACCTCAGCAAATGTCGAAGGTGTGACAAAGTTTTCTCCTGACAGCAAGTATCTTGCCATCGGAACTCATGGAGGGTCTCTAAAACTTATAGAACTTGCAACAGGTGAAAAAGTCTGGGAAAAACAGCTTGTTGAAGGCATAGCTGATGCAAGAATCGCGGATATAGAATTTTCAGAGGATGGAAAGAATCTGATTGTGGGAGAAGAGAGCCCTGACGCTTTTATCTATTGTTTTGATTTAAATGGCACTGAAATCTGGAAATATGGAGCAGGGCAAGACCTGGGTTCAGATCTTGACCATCTACCAGCCATGAAAAAAATAAAACTGGATTCTAAAGGGAATATCTATGTTGCTGCCAGCAGAGCCTGCGGGTACATAGGAGAGAAATACAAGTACCTGGGCAAGGTTTATTCTTTTGACCCCGAAGGAGATTTGCGCTGGAAATTCCCTGAATCCGAATCAATGGACTCCGGAGCTACATGGATAGATAACACCCCTGACGGAAAATACGCTGTTTTCGGGACAACCTGCTTTGCAAAAGCCGACAAATGGAAAGACGGAACTGTACATGTTCTAGACGGAAATACCGGAAAAGAGAACTGGAACTACTCAATCCCACCGCTTGAGCCGTTTTTTGACTATTCCGCAATATGGTACAGTACCCAGATCACTCCTGATGGGGAAAAACTAATAACAATGACCAGCGATGGACGAGCCTTTTTATTTGACAATTCCAGGATCATAGAAACCGGAGTCCCGGAAGTAAAATGGCAGGCAAACATTTCAACCCCGATTTTAGTAAGCGGAGTCCCCATTTACGGCAGTTCGAATTATGCCTATATTATCAACAATACTCTTATCTTCTCAATAGGCAGCACTTTCTCCAAAGACAAGAACAACGATGCTCCTATAGAACATCCCAACGGAAACAGTCTTTTTGCCTATGATACTGACGGCAATTTGCTGTGGAAGTGGAGACTAGATGGCTATGCAGGGGAATGTGCACTGAATGACAGGTATCTCGTTGTCCCTATAGCCCAGAACCTGGTGACCGAAGATAGAAATGTCCACGGAGTGTATGTCTTTGACATATCAAAAAGCGGAGGTTCAAACTCTAAACTTGTCCAGATTTATAATACCAAAGGGATTACAGTAGCAGCCGATATATCCCCTGATGGCAAGTATATTGCAGCCCTGGAAGGTCCTGCAAGACTTGATGACGGCACAGTGCTGGGAGAGTATAAAGTGCATGTTCTTACATGAGAGGAGAAAAACATGAAAATTGTTTCAATAACATGGAATTCCTATATTCCCACTCTCCTCAAAGCCGCAGGAGAGCTTGGCATAGAGCTTGAAGCCCACTATTCAAAGATTCTGGAAGATAATCCGGAAGAAGCTGAGAAGGTGCTTCTTGAATGCGAACATGCGGATGCGGTCTTTCTATACTATATATCAAACCCTTTCTGGGAAGAGTTCTATGAAAAACTTGAACCATTAAAAACGAGGGTACCTGTAATCTGTGTAGGGAGTGATCCCTCCTCATTTACCCTCTCGTCGGTGAAACTTGAGATTGCAGCTACATGTTTTTCTTATATAATCTATGGAGGACAAGAAAACTTTGCCAATATGTTACGCTATCTCTTAAAGGAAGTATTAGGATGTGAGATTGAAGCAAAACCTCCGGAAAAAATACCATGGGATGGAGTATATCACCCTGACGCAAAAGAAAAGTTCTCAAATATTAAAGAGTACCTTAACTGGTATGGGCCTTTAAGAGATAAAACCGTGGGTCTGCTTATCTCCAGGACTTCCTGGGTAAATAATGAACTGGAGATAGAGAAAAACCTGATAAAAAAGTTAGAAAATCTTTCCCTGTCGGTTGTCCCTGTTTTTGCATATTCCTTGAAAGATGAAGAACTTGGAAGCAGGGGCATGGATGAGGTCATAGAGGATTATTTCATCGAAAACGGTAGAGCTATTATAGATTGTCTTATAAAACTATCTCCTTTCTTTATTGCAAGCAGTAAAACCGAAGAGAGAAATGTATCATGTGCAGCAAAAGGCATAGAAGTTCTGAGAAAACTTAATGTTCCTGTTTTCCAGCCTGTTATTTCACATTATATGACTATTGAAGAATGGCAGGAATCAATGGGATTAAGCACTGAAATTGGATGGAATGTGGCTCTGCCCGAGTTTGAGGGCGGAATTGAGCCTATCATAATAGGAGCAGGCAAAAAAGAAGGAAATTATATGGGGCGTTTTCCTATCGAAGACCGCTGCTCAAAACTTGCATCCAGAATTCTTAAATGGACCGAACTCAGGAAAAAACCGATAAACCAGAGAAAGGTTGCCCTTATCCTGCACAACAGACCCTGCACAGGTGTTGAAGGTTCGGTAGGGGATGCTGCAAATCTGGATTCTCTCGAAAGTGTGGCAAGAATACTGAACCGTATGCAGGAAGCAGGCTATGCCGTCAATCCTCCTGAAGACGGAAAAAACCTGATTGAAACCATTCTCAAGAAAAAAGCAATTTCCGAGTTCAGATGGACTCCAATTAATGAGATAGTGAAAAGTGGTGGGGCCCTGGCTTTTGTAGGAAAAGAAGAATACGAGAAATTTTTCAATACCTTGAGCCCAAAGATAAGGCAAAGAGTGATTGAGGGCTGGGGAAACCCTCCAGGAGAAGAAGTAGAAGGCATTCCTGCTGCCATGGTCTATGATAATAAGATCGTTGTGACAGGAGTACAGTATGGAAATGCTGTGGTCTGCGTGCAGCCAAAGCGAGGATGTGCAGGTGCCAGATGTAATGGAAAAGTCTGTAAGATCTTGCATGACCCGGAAGTTCCCCCAACCCATCAGTACCTTGCGACCTACAGGTATCTTGAAAACACCTTTGGAGCCGATGTGCTCGTACATGTGGGAACCCATGGGAACCTTGAGTTCCTGCCTGGTAAAGGAGTTGGGCTTTCAGGGGATTGCTATCCTGATATAAGTATAGGGACAATTCCCCATCTCTATATCTACAACTCTGACAATCCCCCTGAAGGCACAATTGCCAAACGCCGGAGCCTTGCCTGCCTGATAGACCATATGCAGACTGTCATGACCTCAGGAGGTCTTTATGAAAACCTGGCCGAACTTGACAGGCTGCTTGGGGAATACGAACAGGTGAAATACGACAAGGGACGGGAACATGCCCTGAAGCACCTGATCCTTGATGAGATCAAAAAATCGAATCTGGATTCCGAGATAAAAGCCGATCACCAGACTCCTTTTGAAGAAATAATAAGAAAAGCGCACGAAGCTCTTGGAAAGATAAGAAACAGCCAGATCAACAATGGAATGCACATCTTCGGACAGCTCCCTGAAGGCGAGAAAAAAGTTGAATTCATAAACTCAATTTTAAGGTATGATGACCAGGGAAGTGTGGGAGACAAAGTCTCGATTAGAAGGTTGATTGCAGAACTTCTGGAACTTGACCTTGATGAATTGATCTCTGACCAGAGCCTGATTTCCGAAAATGGAAAATCAAATGGACAGAGGCTTGAAGAGATTGATTCCCTTTCTAAAGACTTTATAAGGACATTTATAAATAACCCTGAAAAGGAGCCAGTCCAGATAATTAAGGAGATTTTTGAAGGAAAGAGCCTTGAAGAGCAGAATATTAAAGGAAAAAGTTTCGAGGAGCAGAATGTCAATAGGGAGATAAACAACCCTGAAATAGAGCCAACAAGAATAATCAAAGAGATTTTTGAAGAAAAAAGCTTTGAAGAACAGGATATCAAAGAAAAAAGTTTTGAAGGGCAGGAAATTAAAGATTTGAGTATAAATCCCGCATTTCTTCAGGATGCCGCTTCGGTCTGCAGCAGGATTCTTGACCTTGAATCCAGAATAGATGATTCACTGGAAATTGAAGCTCTTCTGCACGGGTTTGATGGAGGATACATCCCTGCCGGCCCTTCAGGCCTTATCATGCGTGGAAGAGATGATGTGTTGCCAACAGGCAGAAATTTCTATTCGCTTGACCCAAAAAAGCTTCCGACAAAAGCTGCCTGGAGAGTGGGACAGCAGCTCTCAGAGGTTCTGGTAAATAAGCACATCAAGGACGAAGGCCGGTATCCTGAGAATGTGGGATTTTACTGGATGGCAAACGATGTAATGTGGGCTGATGGAGAGGGCATGGCCCAGCTTATGAGCCTGCTTGGGGTTGAACCAATCTGGCTCAACAATGGACACCTGAAAGGGTTCTCTGTGATTCCCCTTGAAAACCTGGGCAGGCCCAGGATTGACATTACGATCCGAGTTTCCGGAATTCTGCGGGATAATTTCCCAAACTGTCTTGAGGTTATAGACGAAGCAATCCAGGCTGTGGCTTCCCTTGATGAACCTGAGGAGATGAATTATCCAAGAAAACACAGTCTTCGGATGATTGAAGACGGAGCAGATTCCAGGGATGCTACTTTAAGGATCTTTTCAAGCAGGCCCGGGACTTATTCGGCCGGGGTTCAGCTTGCAGTTTATGCAAGTGCCTGGAAAGATGAAAAAGACCTGGCAGACATCTTCCTTTATTGGAATGGGTATGCCTACGGAAAAGATGTAAAAGGCAAGGAAGCCCACGCTCATCTTGCTTCAAGCCTTAAGACTATTGATGCTACTTTTAATAAAGTGGTAAGTGACGAGTACGACCTTTTGGGATGCTGCTGTTACTTTGGGGTTTATGGAGGCCTTACAGCTGCAGCCAAGCAGGCTTCCGGAAGAGATGTAAGAGTCTATTTTGGAGACACAAGAGAGCCTCAACATGTTGAAGTCCGGGATATGGCTGACGAACTGCGCAGGGTGGTAAGAGCAAGACTCTTGAATCCGAAGTGGATTGAAGGCATGAAACAGCATGGATATAAGGGGGCACAGGACATTTCGAAAAGAGTCGGAAGAGTCTATGGCTGGGAAGCTTCCACCCAGGAAGTGGACGACTGGATTTTTGATGATATCACAAAGGCCTTCGTGCTTGATGAAGAAATGCGCCGCTTCTTTGAAGAGAACAATCCCTATGCCCTGGAGGAAATGTCCAGACGGCTCCTTGAAGCGCAGTCAAGAGGGCTCTGGAACCCTGATCCCGAGCTTCTAGAAAAGCTGAAAAAATCCTATCTCGAGATCGAGAGCTGGATGGAAGAACTGTCAGGAGAAGGAGAATTCCAGGGTGGGGCTGTTGACATCGTTACCTTTGAAGATGTACCTGACTGGAACGCGAAAATGCAGGAAATCCGAAAGGTCCTCAAATAAAAAAGGTAGCGGAATGAAAAATATAGGTTTTTTCTTCCTTGTACTTGTGCTAATTGTACAGCCCGTAGCTGCACAGGTTCAGCAGAAGGACTTCAAACCTGAAGATATGACCACATTCATGATTCAGGTCCCTCACGGAGTAGAAGGAAATGGCCTTGCGGTCGGAAACAGTACGCTCTCTGCATATCTTTTCTTTGAAAGCTATTATGACGGCAATATGAATGTGACAGTGGAATTTGACTTACCTGAGGGTTTTGTGCTTCACGAGCCTTCAGCTCATTCATTTTCACTTCAGACCGAGTATGATAACTGGTACAGGCTTGTTGACTTTTATATACCTGCGGACACGTCCTGTGGGGTTTACAACATAACTGCAAAAGCAGTCGTTGATTTTGAGGGAACAAAACATACTATTGTGCGTACAACCCAGCTTAAAGTTGCTTCGAAAGAAGAAGTCGCAAATGAAGTCTCAGTATCCCAGCTCATAATACCGTCAGACGAAGACGGATATGGAGATCCCAGCCATCCCTCGAATACTCTGGTTGTCCAGGAAACTTCCCCTGCACTCAAAAAGCTGCTGAAGGTTACAGACCTCAAGATAGAAAAAGAGGATCTCACTTCAACCTTTATGGGAATAGAGCTTACCAATACCGGAAACAGCATAATTCCTATCATAGTGACATATGACATTCTTGACACAAAAACCGGTGAACCTGTAAAAGCGTTTAAACCCGATATTATGGGAATGAACGCAGATACTGTGTGTTATGCCACTTTGACCCTCTCTCCGGGCTCAAGTTCGCTAATAAGCCTTCCTATGTATATATCTCAGGATGCGATGGGAGGAGACTACCTTCTCAGGGTTAAAGTAAAACTCACAGGCAGCGACTGGATTGCAGTAACAGAAGATCAAAAAATTACTGCAATTTCAAGGAAATGGGAGCCTATAATAACTACGTTTACCGCCATTTTACTTGGACTTACTGCTCTGGGCTTTTTCCTCTCAAGGTCCGGGAAGATCATGGACAGATTTAAAACCCGCAATCTTGTGATGATTGCCCTTTTCGGCACCGTTTCTTTTGCAGCGATAAACCTTCCTATGACCATCCTGTGGGAATTATCCCATGCAATCTTCGGGCCATTCAGTTTCCTGTTCACAGGGCTCTTCAATGAGATTCTCCTTTACATGCTCATTGCCTCTCTTGTAGTCCTGATCCCAAAACCAGGAGTTATAAGCCTTTTCATGATGGTCAGATTCCTGCTTGGAGGTTTCATAACAGGGAGTTTCACCCCTATAACGTTCATAACGCTGTCCGTCAACGCAACAATGCTGGAGCTTATGCTGTATGCTGGAGGTATAACCGGCAAAAATTCGGCTCCATATAACAGGTTCAAAATGGGAATTATTTGTGGGTTTGCTGACATGGTCAGTAGCTATGTATCCTTCAGTGTCTGGATGGTCCTCTACAGACTTTTCTACAGCGATTGGTACATAGCAGCAAATATCCTGATCGATGGGTTCCTCTACACATTTATAGGAACCTGGTTCGGAATTAGCCTTGGAAATAGACTGAAAAAGGTGGCAGAATGATGTGGAATTTAATCAGCTTTCCCTGCATTTGGTCAAGCTTTCCTCAGGAAAGGTTGTGGTTAAGCTTTCCTTTGAAAAGACTTGCGCCGTTACTCGAGGTTTTCGCTCAAACCCAACCGTTGCGCCGGTTGATCACGCCGTCGCTCCGGGCTTTCGATAGAACCTTTTTTTAAAAGGCTTGTGGTTAAGCTTTCCTTTGGAAATGTTGTGGTTTGTGGTTGTGGTACAATGATAGAAATCAAAGACTTATGGTACACTTATCCAGGAAGATCGGAGCCGACTTTAAAGGGAATCAACCTTAGAGTCGAAAAAGGAGAATTTGTTCTCCTCACGGGGCCTACAGGATGTGGAAAAAGTACTTTACTAAAAACCTTAAATGGGATTATCCCTCACGAATCTGGAGGAATATTTTCAGGCAATGTGAGAGTCAAAGGAATAGAAACCACCGATTCAAACCAAATAGAAATTTCGAAAGACGTAGGCCTTGTTTTTCAGAACCCAGATGACCAGATCTTCTCTACAACCGTTGAAGACGAAGTAGCTTTTGGGCCTGAAAATCTCTGCTTCGAGCGAAAAGAAATTAATAGGAAGGTAGAAGAAGCCCTGCAAATCGTAGGGATGTCAAGTCACAGGCTGGATTCCACAAATTCACTTTCCGGGGGACAGAAACAGAGAATCTGCATTGCAAGCATGCTCTCAATGATGCCTGAAGTCCTTGCCATGGATGAACCTGTAAGCCAGATGGATCCCATGGGTACGCATGAAGTCCTGAATACGGTAAGAGAACTTAACAGAAAACTGAAAATGACTATTCTGCTGGTTGAACACAGGCTGCACGAGCTTGCACCCTTTGCAGACAGGATTGTCATAATGGACGACGGAAAAATAGTCTTTGATCAGCCCGCCTCAAAAGCTTTTGATAATCTTGAGATCTTTTACAGGCTTGGGCTTCGAATTCCCGAACCCGTCGAACTCTGCCACAGCCTGGGAATCAAAGCCAGTCCATTGAGTGTCAGCGGAGCTCTTGATTTACTGGACAGGGAAAATTTTAAAGAAAATACCAGGATCTCCAAACTCCCTCCGAATCCAGAAGAAAATACTGTAATCAAGGCCAGTTCAAGGAAAGCTTCTGTTGAGAATAATGCTTCTGGAAATAACGCTTCTGAAAACAATGCTTCTGAAAACAATGCTTCGATTGTTTATATTCAAAATCTGTGGTCCGGATATGAAAAAAACAAGATGGTACTGAAAGGAATAAATCTGGAAATCCGTAAAGGTGAGAGAGTTGCGATTATGGGTACGAACGGCTCGGGAAAATCAACCCTGCTTTTACACCTTGCAGCAATTCTCAAACCAGATAAAGGAAATGTGAAGGTTTTTGGGGAGGACACAAGGTCCAAGAACCCATACTCTTTTGCAGGTAAGGTCGGATTTGTGTTCCAGAACCCTGACCTTATGCTCTTCTGTGATTCAGCTGAGGAAGAAACAAGGTTTGGACCTGTTCAATTAAAGTACAGCAATATTGAGGAAAGAGTAAGAAACTCTCTTGAAGCCATGTCAATTCTGCATCTCAAGCATGATCTCCCCCAGGCTCTGAGCCGGGGGCAGAGACTCAGGACAGCCGTTGCCTCGGTACTTTCCATAAATCCCGAACTTATTCTTCTCGATGAACCCACAACAGGGCAGGATAGAGTGAATATAGAACAGATGATGGATTTTTTCAAAAATAACAATTCGACACTGATTTTTTGCACACATGATATTGAGGTAGCCATGTCCTATGCCACAAGAATCCTGGTGATGAATGACGGGCAGATTATAGCAGACGGGAAGGGAAAAGAAGTTATAAAGGATAGTGAAAGCCTCAGGAAAGCTTCACTTACCCAGCCCCCGATTGTTGAGATTGCCAATCAGCTTGGGATAAACGCATTTTCTGTTAAAGAGCTTGTAAAAATGCTGACCTCCAGAAGTGTTGAAGGAATAAAGTTCTGAAGGGATAAAGTGTTAAAGAGATATGCCGGAAAGGAGATATGCCGGATGATAGGTGCAAGATCAATTGCAGAACCAACAATTAAAGATACAGTTATGCACAGGATGGATACAAGGGCTAAGATCCTTATTCTGATTTCCACGGTTTTTGTCGCTGTCGCCCTGGATAACCAGAAAACGATGCTTTTATTATTTCTGGCCGTGCTCTCAGGATTCGGACTTGCAAGAATGCCGGCAATAAAGATTAAGACCCTGGTGATATTGCTCGCGCTTTTGATATGGGGAACCATTTACTCACAGGCTCTCTTTTATTCTCAACTCCCGAGAACCGTGGTTTTTACCATAATCAGTCCTGATTTCCCGGTTCTTGGCTGGTTGACCGGCGGCGGGTTGTTCGTGTATGAAGAAGGGCTTCATCATGGCGCAGTTCAGGGCCTGAGATCGGCTTCAATCCTTTCTCTTGGACTGTTGATGTGCTGGACTACGGACTCAAGGGATATGTTAAATGGCCTGGTTGGACTCAGGGTTCCTTACAGCATAGCTTTTATGGTGATCACAGCAGTAAGATTTTTGCCAATAATAATCACCGAAGTAGCCACCGTGATAACAGTCCAGCGGCTCAGGGGATTTGATCCGAAAAAGTTCGGGTCAGGAATCATAAAAACACTACTCAATATATTGACCCCGACTCTCGCAAACTGTGTAAGGAGAACCGGAACCCTTGCAGTTTCAATTCAGAGTCGGGCTTTTCGGGCAAACCTCGACCGGACATCTCTCAAAAAGCTGGAGTTTTCAGACATTGATAAGATAGCGGTTGCAGTCTGTGTTTTTGCAGCCATAAGTATTGTGATTATAAAGCTTGTTTATAATATGTATACAAGCGGGATTTATTACACTTCAGGTTTAAGGCCTGTTTATGCAATTGCAGGAGGATACCTGTGATAGAAATAAAAAAATTATCCAGATCCTTTGGAAAACTGGTTGCTGTGGATAATCTTGACCTTGATGTTGAAAACGAAATTTTCGGCCTTCTTGGCCCCAATGGAGCAGGCAAAAGTACGACAGTTATGATGCTTACAACTCTGCTAAAACCCAGCAGCGGCACTGCAAAAGTCTGCGGATACGATATAGTAAAAGAATCCAAAGAAGTAAGGTCAAAGATAAGTTATGTTCCTCAGGATATGGCAGTTGACCGAAAACTCACAGGCAGGGAAAATGTACAGCTTTATGCAAAACTCTATGGCATCCCTAACAGAACCTCAAAGGTGGAAGAAGTGCTTGAGATGATGGGACTTTCAGACCGTGCGAATGATCTTGTTGCAACATATTCGGGAGGAATGCGCCGACGCCTTGAACTTGCTCAGGCCCTTGTGCACGAACCTGAGGTTCTTTTTCTGGATGAACCCACCCTTGGACTGGATGTGAGTGGCAGAAAAAAGATTTGGGAGCATATCAAGGTGCTTAAGGCCGAAGGGATGACCATCTTCATGACTACGCACTACCTTGAAGAGGCAGAAAAATACTGCGACAGGGTTGCTATTATTGATAAAGGTCGAATCGCAGTTGTTGGTTCTCCTGAAAACCTTATAAGCTCCATAGGGGAAGATGCCTCTCTTAATGATGTTTTCCTTGAGAACGTTAAAACCCCTGAGGAGCAGGCAGAATTTAATTCAACCCAGTTCAGAAACCTTCTGAGGCGAAGATGATGAGAGCAGTATACTATTATTTTGAGAGGGACCTTGTAAAATGGCTAAGAGGAAGGGTTACCGTTATTTCCTCACTTGTAATGCCTGCAGCCTGGCTGGTATTTGTCGGGCTGGCCCTGCCAACAAAATTCACTGATAATTATCTTGAGTTTATTACCCCTGGCATCCTTGTCATGACTATGCTCTTTTCCTCCCTGCAGGGAGGATCTCTTATGATTTTTGATAAGATACTGGGTTTTTTGAATAAATTCCTTGCCATGCCCTCGCCAAGAGAAAGCATGCTGTACGGAAAAATCCTATTTATTAGCGTAAGAGGTTTGCTGCAGGCAACAGTGATACTCTTTATAGCTACTCTTCTTGGGGTAAGAATATTGAACCCTGTGCAGATAGTTCTGACATATCTTACACTATTTTTGTTTTCAGTGTTCTTTTCTGCACTCTCAACTATGATTGGACTATACTTAAGTGACCATGACAGCTATTCAGCTGTTAACAGCATGATCAGCATGCCTTTATTCTTCACCAGCAGTGCACTCATGCCCTATGACGTTATGCCTGCCTGGTTGAGAACTCTGGCCAGGATCAATCCGGTAAGTTACGCAATAGACAGCACAAGAACTCTGTTTGAAGGAGGAATACCTGTTCATGGGCTCATAAGTTTGGCTATAGGAGCCGGAATTATGGTACTTCTCGGAACATATCAGTTCAGGAAGGCATTTGTGTGAAAAAGAGAAGAAAAGAGGAGTAGAGAAAAAAGTTGAAAATAAAAAGAAATCGATAGGAAAGAAATTGGCGTATAAGGAAAAAGCAAAAAAATTAGAGAATTAGAGGGAAGGGAGTGAAAAATAGCCTGGTAGGATAAAATAGAAAAGAAGTAAACAGATAAGAAAAAGAATGGAAAAATAAGTAGAGAAGAAAAATAGAAAAAAATAGAATCCAAACTTTTAGGTTCAGACCCGCTTAATGTTCATATTAATTGCAACTTCTGCAATGTCAGCGCTGTATTCCGAGACCCGTCTCAGGCTCTCCAGAATCATGCTGAGTTCAATATTACCTGAACCTTCACAATTCTGCGGCTCCAAGGAAACCCCGAACTGAGAAACTTTCTTGGCCTCTACGACGATTTTGTTAATAGCCTGCGGGTCTTCTTCGGCAATTGAGTCTATTGAGCTTTCAAAAACTTTGCGGGAGAGTTCAGCCATCTTGAAGATGGAGTCATCAGCGCTGATTCCGGAATCCATTTTCAGGACACTTTTTGCTATCTTTACAGCATGATCTCCTACGCGTTCGATGCTTTTCGTAATAAGTCTGTATCCAAGACATTCTCTGGGATGTCGAATTCCGATTTTTTCAGAGAGCTCGATATCTTCAATTGAAGCCTTGAGCTGGCGGACGGCAAGAAGATAAAAGCGATCCACATCGTCGTCTCTCTGGATGACATCCTCAGCAATCTCGAAATTGTGATCCCTGAGAGCAGTCATGGAGTCTTCAAGCATGGAAAGCACAAGCCCATACATATTTCTAATTACCCTGGTAAGGGGCAGGTCATTGTAGTTAAGAAGGCACTGGAAGACCAGCTCATTTCTGGATTCTTCTATAAGCTCAAGCCCTATCAACTTTTGACGCACTGAATCCTTGATGAACTTGCGGTCATAGGCACTAAATCCTTTTTTGGTAGTTAACCTGATGACGTCATAGCCCACAAGATAATGAGAAATAAGAATCCTGAGATTATTTTCTGCACTGTCGGAATGAATATAATCGATCGTTGCGTTGAGGGTGGAATGTTCCTTTGAAGCCGTACTGGAAGAAACAAGCAGAGTTTTATTAGGCATGGGTGTGAGAGTAAGGGTGTCTCCGGCCTCAAGCCCTATATCCCGAACCCATTTTATGGGGAGGGACACAATATAGGTAGAATTTCCGGTAAACTGAACTTTTCTTTTATCCTTGGTAATAAATAAACCCCCTAGGGTATTCTAATTAATCTTAAAGAAACTATATAGAGAAAAGTGATATATAAAGGTATCCTGAAAATAGGATGCTGAAGTGAGAAATAAAACATGATAATTGTGTCTAAGTATGATATATAGGATCAATAGTGAGTCATGCAAAAACATAGAGCTTCAATGAAAATCCGAGACAAATTAGGTATAAACCAAACTTATGAAGAAGTCCTTTACATAAAAACTCTTTTTTGCATTAGTATGAAATAACCATTCTTAAAATACTCTAGTCGATCACTTTTCAGTAAAGGGATGAAAACTAATTAATCCAGGTGAAAAACAAAAAGATGAAGGATAAAAACAGCCTGGTAAAGTCAGATTTAACTAATGGCATATAA
>DATMYS010000168.1:0-6124 GCA_035560835.1 Methanosarcina sp. | reverse complement strand
CAGATAATATTGAGAAGCCTAGAGCTGTTTTACTCAAATGGGAAAAATCGGCTCTGTAGAAACCCTCTTCAAATAGACAGAAGCGGATCAGATTCAATTATTAAAATACAGCTCACGTCTTTAACGTCTTTAGTCACATGTATTTGAAATTCCTCAAACAGAATTTCTACAGAGCCTAAAAATCCCGCATTTTTAAGAGAACTGTAAAAAGTTTACTTTTCGGACAGATGCAGCGTGGTAGATAATGCTCTAACGGATTACGTAACTGAATTTTAATTATATTTCACTGTAAATTTCCCTTAGCATAAGGGCATCCTGTTCCAGAACAGGGCTTTCAAGTATCACTCTTCCTCGGGCTTTGAACTCTTTTAAGGCCTTCATAAGCTCGGGATAATTTAAGTCCGATTCTTTCAGGTTCAGATGCCTCTTTTCTCCGTTCGTGCCGTATTCGACTCCTGCGACATGCATGTGCATATTCGAAAGCCCTTCCTTTCCAAGGCTTTCCTCGACTCTGGAGAGCATATCTGTAAACTCGGAGTAGGAGTTTTCCTTGCCTTCCCTTGCGTGCAGATGACAAAAATCAAGGCAGGGCATGACCCCTTCGATTTCTTCACTCAGCGCAAGCACTTCTTCAAGCGTTCCAAATTGCGTACGCTTGCCCATAGTTTCAGGGCGCAGGACTGTAGGGATTCCTTCATCCCGGAGTTGTCCGGTCAGCTCTTTCAGGGCTTTTGATACGCTCTCAAAGGTGCGTTTTTTGCTGCTTTTCTGATAAAATCCGGCATGCAGTACGATCGATTCGGCTCCGCAGAGGTTGCCTATTCTTGCAGCCTCGTAAATCCTTTCCAAGCTAGCCTTTAATTTTTCGTCTTCATAAGAATTGAGGTTGATGTAATACGGTGCATGGACACTCAGGGCTACTTCTTCGTTATTTGCAGTTTTGAGAACGTTTTTTGCCCCTTTTTCACCCATACGTACTCCCTGGACAAATTCAAGCTCCATACAGTCAAGGTCAAGTTCCCTGATCCGTTTGATTCCTGAGATGCTGCTTGTTCCTTTTGTGCTTCGAGGGATTCCCCCGGTGCCGAAAAACAGTTCTTTTGAGGGCATTTTTAATTGTCCTTTTAGAAAATTCCCACGAAGTCTTTTAGCTGTTTTGTCCTCTCAGGAGACAGCTTTTCGGCAACTACTGCAACCAGCTCTTCAAGGTCTTCGTCCAGGGATTGAACATCCTCCTTTCCTTCCAGGGCGAGCCCTACAAGGTAATCAAGTTCCTCAGGGTCCAGCCTCTCCAGCCTTTTCCTGAAATCTTCAGAAGACTCGGCAAACTTATGTGAGACCGGGCGCAGGATAAAGGGGAACTGGTGCCCTGCTTCCCTGGAAGTTAAACTTCCTCTGGCTTCAGGAGCAAGCTTGTTAAAAATCTCAATGTCCTTCGGTGTAAATTCTCTGGGCATATTATCACTTTATAGCTCTGTCCTCATTTATATTTACTTTAATATAATTGTAATCGAGTCAAACTGTTTAGTGTTAGTTAAACTGCTTAGTGCTCAATGCTTAGTGTTACAATGCTTAATGTTCTTTTTCATTTTGCCGTGCCTGTCAATCTCCTCTTTTGCAATCCTTGTCGAGGAAATCGGGATTCCATCTTCAGCCATTACATATTCAACGTATACAATTTTAAGGGGCTTCTTTCCTTTTTCTTCCCTGATACGGTTCATTTTAAGGGCGACTGGATAAGTCTCAGGAGAGACAATCAAATAGTCGAAATCCTCTTCGAGAGCAGGGCCGTAGGGGTCATTCAGCTTTGTAATTTCATACCTGTCATCTGGGATTCTCATTTCTTTTATGTGTTGCAGCAGCCAGGTTCTCCTTTTTTCATAGTTATCGACGCTGTGGCTTTTACTTAGCATCTCGTCCGAGGTAAGCCCTATGTGGACTTTTCCATCCTCTGCTATCTCAAATGCTTTTTCAATCAGTTTGGCGTGACCGTCATGAAAATACTGAAACGTACCGCCGACTGCGACCTTTGGCATGATGGGTGATAATCTACCAAGTAAAAAGAATTTTTGGTTTATTTCCGGCTTTTTGGAAATTTTCATTCATTTTCTCTCTTTTTCTTCTTTTTTCTGCTTTTCTTCTCTTTCTTCTCTTTCTTCTCTCTTTTTTCTTCCCACTTTGTTCTTTTTTCCTTTGTTTTTCCTCTCTTTTTCTTCTTTTTTCGTCCCTTTTTCCTCTGTTTTTTCTTCGGTTTTCTAAATGTGAGTGCCAGAAAAAGCTTTCTTTTTTCCTCTATTTTCCATGTTTCCCGGCAATATAACCGTGTTTTAGAGGCGTTTTAGAACACTTTCACCTCGCTTCCTCTAGTTATTTATACCTGCAAAACCATTGTGAAGCAACTGTTATGCACCTTATACAAACATGTGCATCTTAGGAGAATTTGTAATGAGCGAAATAGCACTCGAAGAGTTGCCCGGAGTTGGCCCTGCAACCGCAGAAAAACTCAAAGAAGCCGGATTTAACACCGTTGAAGCAGTGGCTGTAGCCTCTCCTTCTGAACTTGCAAATACAGCCGAAATCGGGGAATCGACGGCTGCAAAAATCATCAATGCTGCAAGGCAAGCTGCTGATATCGGAGGTTTTGAGACCGGAGACGTCGTGCTTGAAAGGCGGAAAATGGTAGGCAAGCTGACGACCGGTTGTACGGAATTTGATGAAATGATGGGTGGGGGCGTAGAATCCCAGGCAATTACCGAACTGTACGGAGAATTCGGTTCCGGAAAGACCCAGCTGGCCCACCAGCTTGCAGTCAATGTCCAGATGGACCGAGAACACGGAGGGCTTAATGGTTCGGTTATCATCATAGACACTGAAAACACTTTCAGACCTGAAAGGATTACCCAGATGGTAAAAGGGCTTTCCGAGAAATACGGCATGGAGCTTGACCCAGAAGAGTTCCTCCAGAATATCCATGTCGCTCGGGCATACAATTCCAATCACCAGATCCTTCTTGTGGATTCTGCAACAGACCTGGCAAACGAGCTTCGGGATATGGGAAAACCCGTTCGCCTGCTGATTGTTGACTCGCTTATGGCTCACTTCAGGGCTGAGTATGTAGGAAGGGGAACCCTTGCCGACCGGCAGCAGAAACTCAATAAGCACATGCACGGCCTGCTTCGTTTCGGAGATTTATTCAATGCCTGTGTGGTTGTAACAAACCAGGTAATGTCAAAACCCGATGCTTTCTTCGGTGACCCCACAAGACCTGTCGGAGGCCATGTCGTGGGACACACAGCAACCTTCAGGCTTTACCTGCGGAAATCCAAAGGAGATAAAAGGATCATACGCCTGGTGGATTCTCCCAACCTGCCGGAAGGAGAAGCTGTTATCGCAGTCACTACAGCCGGACTCACAGACCAGTGAGACGCAGACCGGCGAAGTAAGAACAGGCGTATTAAGAAACAAATGACATTGAAGTAAACGATGAGTAAACGATAAACATATTCAAAGCCGGGTAGGGAAATACTTTATCTATCCGTACCCAATCTTTTTTATGAAATTCAAAGCTATTGTTGCCGATATCGACGGTACAATCACCTGCGAGAAAAGGGAACTTCATTTGGGGGCCATGAAAAAGATCCGTTCTCTTAAAGTTCCTGTCGTGCTTGCCACAGGAAATACTCTGTGTTATGCAAGGACAGCCTCAAAGCTTATTGGCCTGGAGGGGGCTGTAATCGCAGAAAACGGAGGGGCTATTACTGTCCGCTTCGATCTGCAGGGCACTTTTGAGGAAAGCCTTGAGGAGTGTGAGAAAGCCTATTCTTTTCTTTCCGAATATTTCAAGCTCACCAAACTTGACCCCTTATACCGAAAAACCGAGATTGCCCTCAGGAGAGACTTTGATCTTGAAAAAGCCAGAACCCTTCTCAAAACCCAGAATCTGGAAGTCGAAATGGTTGATACCAAATATGCCATCCATCTCAAAAGCACGAAAATCAACAAAGGATTCGGCCTTCAGAAACTTGCAAGCATGATGGGCCTAAAATCCGAAGATTTCGTAGCCATAGGAGATTCGGAAAACGACGTGGAGATGTTTGAAGTCTCAGGTTTCGGGATTGCTGTCGGAAACGGGGACGAAATAATAAAGGAAGCTGCGGATTACGTGACAGAAGCTTCTTTTGGGGACGGAACCGTAGAAGCCCTTGAATTTCTCGAATTAAAAGGCTGGATTTAAAACTTCTGATAAATAGTTGTTTTACTTTGATACGTCTATTACATCTATGCGTTTATTACGCATTCCCGGCGCTTGTGAGATTATGGATAAAGTCAGAGACTTCATTTTGTTTAAAGTCTTAATCCGTGAAGAACCGACTTAGTTAGTAAAGGAGTAGAGGATATGTGGAGTATGCCCATGAAAAATCGCTACCTTGCCTGCGGCGTGGAGAGAATACAGGTGGCGTGGCAATAATATGTTTTCAACGTTAAACTTCTATAATCTACTAAGCAAAAATAACATAGTAAGTTTGAGACTAACAAAAACTAAAACACTTGCAATAATATATGTGAAAGGGTTTGTCATTTTATTTACAATGTTAACGCTTATTGCATTCTTTGGGCATACTGATACACAGCGTAAACAGGAATAACATTCAGAACTTTTTACTTTATCGCTTGTATCAATTTGAAGCGATGCCGGGCATTGGCCACAACATTTTTTAAAATGTACGCATTTATCTTGATTAACTAATAATTTCCAAAATCCGATTTTGTTTACTAATCCTTGTAATGCTCCTATTGGGCACATATACCTACAGTAAGACCTGCTTATAAAAAAGGATGAAAATATTGCTCCAATAAGGATTGCATGAGAGGTCCATTCTAAACTTTTGCTTAGCATTTCTAGCTGTCTATTCGGATCATCAAGTGCCAATATTAAGGGGCCGCGAATTATTGACACGATAAAGACAACAACCAATAATAAGTACTTGATTCCTTTTGCTAAAGCGTCTAATTTACCTTGCATGTGTAAGGGAAATTTCCACTTTATAATTTTTCTTGAAAGAAAATCAGGAATAAATTGCACTAAACCTTCCCTGCACAGATACCTACAATAGAACCTACCTACAAATAAAGAAAAAACGATAAATATAATTAAATCAAAAATAGGTTGCAGTGACAGCATCCTGAACTGGCCTCTTGAAGCAAAAAAATGCCACAAGTGGCTACCAACGTTAGCTCTTAAGTGTGAAAAAGATCTTTCAACCCAAGTTCCCACTGCTTCCATAATTCTTTCCTATCATAACTTTTCTTTAGTACATCAACAACAATTAGGTTTGGCTCTTTGAATATCACTTGATGATCTTCTTCACCAAGCTCTTTATTGATCGGCCAGGCAATTTTTTCCTCATATATGGAAAATTGAGCATCTACACCCGGCTTATTGCCTCTTGAATCCAATCTTATCCACCTGTTTGAATCTTTTAAATATACAGCGTTTAAGCCGTGTAAGACTTTGCTGTTAACTCCTTCCTGACCTGAACAAAGTTTCTGGTAACAAAATCCAACCGGAACCCCGAAATATCTCAGCATGGCTGCAAACAGATGGGCTTTGGCGCAGCAGATCCCGTGGCCAGCTTCCAGAACCTCTGATGCCTTGCAGGTAACTTTCATTTTCCCTATATCGCCTGAATGATGAATCTCATCCCTAACAAACTCATAAACCTTTTTAATCAGGCTGATTTCGTCGCCGGTGCCCTTCTGCAACTCAAGGCACTTGTCAACAATCAGTTTGTGGTCATAGTCTATGACTTCACTCTTTTTGAGGTAATCCTGAAGATTATTGCTTTCAGTGTACATTTTTTATTCGCCTGACAATAAGTACTGAAAGTACTAAAAGGCCCTTCTATATGAAATTTAAGTCTGATACGGGAAATTACTTCTCAAAAATTGCCTATGAGCTGATCCAAGATTCAAGTTGCTCCCTCAACTCTATATTCCGAATAGTCAATCGGGTTTCTGGTCATAAGAACAGTTCTAAAACGTTATGGATTTGGGAATAGAATTGGTTTAGAATGAGCTGCTTTTTAAATATGCGGTTTTAAAAAAGTAATATCGGAATTTAGTG
>DATMYS010000167.1:0-5901 GCA_035560835.1 Methanosarcina sp. | reverse complement strand
CCGTTTCATAGAGCAGTACGGAATTACGGATATGCATGCAAAGTCTCTTACATCAAAGATTATGCTTGCTGACTTCTATGAAGGTGTCTGTGCAAAAGGAGTGGACCCGAAGATTGCAGCTACCTGGACTGCTGATGTTTTTCTTGGGGAATTAAATTACCGTGACCTTGTGATTTCTTCCTATGACGGTGAGAGAATAGGTTTCATCCATGCAAAAGATCCAAGGATAAAGAATACCATTAAAGTTTCAGATATGGTAGAACTGGTTAACCTTTTTGCCGAAGGTAAAATCAGTGACCGGGCTGCCGTTGAAGTTATTCGGACTATGCTGGACACTGAGGAGGAAAAGACCCCATCCCAAATTATCGAAGAAAAAGGCCTTTTCAAAGCCGAAGATGACCTGGTGACTAAAGCGGTTGCCGAAACAATCGCCGAAAATGAAGCTGCAGTAGAGGACTATCTTGGAGGCACGGAAAAATCCCTGAACTTCCTTGTAGGACATGTCATGAAAAAGACAAAAGGTACGGCAGATGCAAAAACTGCACGCGAACTGATAATTAAAGAATTGAAAGGGTAACCCGGTAGGGTTTACCTTTTTAGTTCATTTTTTAGTTAATTTTCAGTTGATTTTTAGTTAATTTTCAGTTGATTTTCAGTTTTTTGTCTTTCTAATTGTTTATTTGGTTACCATTATTATTTGGATGTATTTATCAACCCTGATTTTTAATCCATTTCTTAATATGAGCTCTTTTTAAACATCTATTTAATTCAATCCTAAATTAATAAATTTCAGGCCTGCGATCTTCGAGGATGGAACCAGTTTGCCTGATCTCTTTTGCTTCCTCAAGATCGATTTCTCCTATGAGGACACACTCTTCCTTTCCGGCTTCTACCAGAATCCGGCCCCATCCATCGGCAATAAAAGAGCTGCCTGGATAAATTGAATATCTATCTTTTCCCGCTCTGTTACAGGCGATATGTAGCAGTTGGTTTTCAACGGCTCGAGAAAGGGACATAATGCGCCAGGGATATATATAAAAGTCAGGAATGTCAGAAGCCGAAACCAGAAGATCTGCTCCTTCAAGGGCCAGTTTTCGGGAAACTTCCGGATACCGGAATTCGTTACAGACCATAAGCCCTATGGAAAGCCCATATTTTTGTAGCCGAATAGGATGTATATCTTCTCCGAGTGCAAAATATTCTTTTTCAAGACCGTAAAGCTGAGTTTTTCGATGGATGCCAACTAGCTTTCCGGACTCAATGCAGAACCCCAGGTTGAACTGAGGAGGAATATTCTTTTCATTACTGATTTCTGAGACTTCTCTCTGCTCTATCATCGAGCCTGCAAGGACACACCCATGTTCTTTTGAAAAATCGCATAAAGCTTCGAGGGTAGGACCGGAAGCAGTTTCAGCTACCTCAGCTATATGGTCGTAACAAAAACCGGTTGAGAAGACTTCCGGAAATGCAAGCAGTTCAGCTTCTTTCGAAACCGCTTCTTCTGCAAGGGAGAGGGCGCGCTCAAGGTTTTCCTGTTTTGAGCAAAGGGAGATATTCATCTGGATGCAGGCAGCTTTCATGGTTGTCACTTTTTCCTTACACGAAGTATAAGTTTTTTTTACTTCATAAAGTTACTCCGTTTAACAGTTAGATCGAAATTCCGATGCAGGCTGAAAGAAACTTGAAAAAAATAATGGAGGTTTTACAGGCGAAATACATAAAGGGCATGTAAACTTCAGCTTTATGCAATTCTCCTTAAGCCAGGACACATTGCTAAGGGCAGATTGCTAAAAAGAGACAGTGAGAATCTTAAACAGAAAAGGACACAAGAGAACAGGCCAATTGGTTTCTACTAGTAAATATTTAATCTGTTTTTCTGGTCTCGTTTATCAGGTTTTCACGGTTTTTTGAGTGAAATAGCTATGGAGGAAATCAATATTAATTACAACTTCTCCGGCTTTTGCAGGTATATACAGGGATTGGAGGTTTTGCTGATTCATGGGAGTCATTTTAGTTTGATTCTTAAAGGTTATTCTGCTGGAGGCTTTTCTTGAATTTTTGTATTATCTAACAGATCGAGACTTTTGTAGGGTTAATTAAGGGATCGAAACTTTTTAAGGCATTATTACAGATTGTTTCCGAAAAGTTCTTTGACCTGTCCAGTCATGTGTCTTTTTCAGGTTTATTCCTGGAGTTCAGCTATTTGTTGTCCGAACAACCCCTAGGCTTTCCATGAGTTCCATTTCAGCAAGAGTGATAAACGCTCCCGTCGCTTAACAAAAATCCGTGCAAAATGGGTTTGAGAGAAGTCTCATGAGTTGCTTTGTTCATTTTCTGAAACTCCTTTTGTTTGTTGTAGTCCATTGTTTAGAATTGCAACTACGGAATATAATTACCGTGTCATAGTATAAATAGATGTTTATAGAATCGAGTAAGTTAATTCCGAAAAGTTTACACCCTGTATGCAGCTCAGATCTGCCTCAAGTCCCTAAAAGAGATTCTCAAAACGACAGGAAAAGTGTTTTTATTTCTAGTGCTTCGATTCCAAAATCAATTCCTTATTTTCTTGAAAAATCCATGATCTTCGGATCTATTCAAGAGTCAGGTTTTATGAACCTACTTCGGAATCACAGTACTAGTCAAACTGCATTCAACCAAAGATTTTTATAACCGTTGTTCAGAATAAAACATATGTCCATTCCTACAGCCAGGTACTCTGAAACCGCAACTGTCAGGATCGATTATGAGAAGTGTAAGGCCTGCGGTCTCTGTGTTAAAGTCTGCAAAGGAGCCCCTCTCTATCTTGAAAACGATAAAGTAATGGTCGACCAAACCCGCTATTTCGGCTGCATCGGCTGCGGGCACTGTGCTGCAATTTGCCCCACAGGAGCCATCGCGGTCGAAGGAAGAGAGATATCTCAGACTTCTTTTATGGATATCCCAGCGGAAGAGACACGAGCCGGGTACGAAGAACTTATGGCTCTCATGCTTGCCAGGCGCAGTATCCGGGAATTCGAGGACAGAGAAGTTGAACAGGAAAAAATAGACAGGCTCCTGGTAGCAGCAAGCATGGCACCTATGGGAATTCCACCTTCAGATGTGGAGGTCCTGGTTATAAACGGAAAAGGAAAAGTAAGAGAATTTTCCGATGACATGCTAGAGCATATGAAAAGCCAGAAATGGATATTTTCAAAACCCGCACTTCTCTTGATGAGGCCTTTCATGAAGAGAGAAGAGTATGAAGTCGTTGACAAATTCATGTATCCGGCGATCGAAGCCTTTGAAGAAATGAGAAAAGAAGACACTGATTACCTGCTCTACGGAGCCCCCCTTGCCATGTACTTCCACGCTTCTCCTTATGCTGATCCAGCAGATTCCTTTATTACAGCCACCTATGCGATGCTTGCCGCCGAGACCCTGAGCCTTGGAAGCTGCATGATAGGGACTATTGGGCCGATGCTGAAAAGTGGAGGCAAAGAAGTGAAAGAAAAGTACGGAATCAACAGCCGAAACCAACAGGGAATAGTGGTCATTTTCGGTTATCCATCAGTAAAGTACAGACGCGCTATCCGAAGAAACTTAGCAAAAGTCCATTATTATTAAAAAAGAATTTTTTAAATTGCTGTTTAAATTATATTAATACAAGGCGCAGTTTGAGGCTGTGCTCAGTTTAATTTTCCTCTAACTTCCATTCTGATCTTCCTCAAACTTACAATTTAATATTCTTCAAACTCGCACTCAACTCTCTTTTTCCTCTCAAGTTCTTTCCTCACTTCAGCCGAAACCCTGTTAAAAGGACATCCAAAATAGATACAGCGGCAGCACTCATACCTCCATATCGTTAGCAAGAAAATCGAAATCGAAATTAAATAAGTACCCAATAAAAATGGCTCTTTCAGAAACCAGGGAAAAGGAAAGAGAATCACGACTAGGAACCCAAGAGTAGTAACGGTGAGATCAAATTTTCCTGGAGAATAAGGCCTGGATCTGAAATACTTCGGCCAGCCCCAATTCATCATGCATCTAACTTTTTTCTCACTCATTGCATAGTAAGGACAATGGGTGCAGAAAAAACGCTGTTCCAGGACATAAAAGTGAAAGAAAATCAAGAAAATATAAGCAATCATCCCTTCTGTTGAGTGAATACCAATTGCAAGTCCCGCCGAGAATAAAAGAATTAAGGTTACGAAATTCCAGTAGAGAAAGTCCTTAAATTCATGTTTTACTTTAAGGGAAGCACATCCGTTTGAACCTGATACCCGAAACTCATTTCTTGAAATATCAAAGAGGTTCCCCTTTTTCTTAAAATCTACTCTCATCTCAGCCGGCACCCGATTCACGGGACACTCGAAGTTAATGCACTTTACACACCCGTATCTCCGGACAGTGAAAAAGAAAAGAGCCCACGCAATTATATAAGCCCCTAGAAGTACCGGATCCCTGACCAGCCAGTAAACAGGAAAGAGAAAAACAGGCAAAGCTCCAAGAGCCGTTATGGCCTTTTCAAAAGATTTATGAGAGCCTGGTCTGTCCTTGAAAATTTTTGGCACTCCAGGAAGCACCGTACACTTTACGCGACCTTTATTCCGGATAGAATAAAAGCGGTGGGTACAGAAAAAACGGAATTCGATAATCAGAAAGAAAAAGAGGGCTATTACTATGTAAACTGCTACCCATTTAAGCGAATCTCTAGCAATTGCTATTGAGCCAACAAGGAATGGAAGAAGATTAAGGAAGTTCCAGTAAAGACGATCTTTGATAGAGTGTTCGGTTTTTAGGGTGACCGGGATGCTCGGGAAAGACATGGGCGGGTTTTTGGGAAAGGAAAAGGTATAAAGGTTTGGATTTTATACTGTTTTACTGGAAAACGGTCTTTTGTGAAGGAGTAATTTTTGAAATAGAAAAAGGATCACATAAAATAAGATAATAAAATAAGATATAATCACAAAAAGGGGAAAGATATTGAAAGAAAACCCACCCAGAATAAAACTCTACATCGCCTGCAGCCTTGATGGCTTTATAGCCAGAGAAGACGGCAGCATAGACTGGTTAACCAAATATGATAACAATCCCGAAACCGATTATGGTTATTCTGAATTTTATGAGTCAATTGGCACAGTTCTTATGGGCAGGAAGACTTACGAACAGGTGCTTCAATTCGGAGAATGGCCGTACAAAGAGAAAGAGGCATACGTGTTTACACGGCAAAAAGATCTCCTGAGCCACGAAAAGAGCTTAGAATTTGTTTCCGGGGATATTAAGGAATTCGTTCATCTGCTGAAAGAAAATAAGAATCAGGATATCTGGCTCGTGGGAGGTTCACAGCTAATTAAGATGTTTCTTAATGAAAACCTTGTGCAGGATCTGATTGTTTTTGTGGTTCCAATCATCCTTGGAGGTGGAATTCCTTTGTTTGACCACATCGGGAAAGAAATAAAACTGGAAACCGGAAGGATTGAGAATTATGAAAATGGGCTTGTGAGGTTGGAATATAAAGCTCAGGAAGAGATGTAAAATAATAAACTATAAAAAGATACGTACTCAAAGTTCTAAGTAAGAACAATATATTTTTGAGTGATCTAATGGCAGTTCCAGATTATCAATCCTTAATGCTTCCTTTGCTCAAATATGCAGGAGATGATGAAGAGCATAAAATTCGCGATGCTATTGAACATCTTGCAGAAAAGTTAAGATTAAGCGAAGAAGAAAAAAGAGAACTTTTGCCAAGTGGGCAACAAGCTGTTTTTAATAACCGAGTAGGATGGGCACGTACTTACTTGAAAAAAGCTGGTTTGCTTGCTTCGGGAAGAAAAGGATATTTTTCAATTACCCAGAAAGGACAGGATGTTCTTAGAGAAAAAACTCCTTTCATTGATGTCAATTTTTTGAAACAATATAAAG
>DATMYS010000166.1:0-5716 GCA_035560835.1 Methanosarcina sp. | reverse complement strand
AGGGCTACTCAGAATATTTCTATTTCATAATAATTATAATAATACTTAAAGCTTATTAAAGGCCGCTGCCGGTGAAAATTTCTTCACCAGAAGTTTGTTCAAAGAAAAATCCCTCCTGTTCAAAAGGAGTGTTTCTCTTATTCAAAGGAGGAACTGTCTCAAAGGGACTACCTCTCTTGTTCTAAGGAACTGTCTCAGAGGCACTACCTATCCTATCCAGCAAAACTATTTTTTATTCAAAGGAGATTATTTCTCCTGTCCTCTCATAAACATACAGCCCGTCGGGAAGCATTGAAGCGAATTCTGTGGAATTAAGAGTTTCCAGAAACCTGTGGACTTCAGGAGTTTCCATAATTTCCGTCCTTATAAGGAAATCGTATTCTTCTTCTGCAAACTTTATAAATTGGAGACCTTTTTTTTCGGCACAGTTTCTTATTCCCACGCCTGCCTCAGCATTTCCTGAGGCGACTGCCTCACAGACAACTACCCCCGATTTTGCTCCAGACGCATACCCGGGAATTGAATCCTTAAACTCCCTTTTACTAATTTCCTTTCCAACTACGAATTCTGCAATTTTCAGGTCTAAAAGAGCTCTTGTACCTGAACCGAGATTTCGGTTAATCAGGTGTTTTCCCGGAAGGTCCGAAAGCCCGGAAACTGGACTATCCTGCCTGACAAGAAGCCCTACTTCCCTCCTGTACCCTTTGACAAGAACAACACCTGAAAGTCCCATATTCTCGATTGTAGGGACGTTATATAGGATTCCATCCTGTCCTCTGGAATCTCGTGACGGCATATTCACGCCTGCAATATCGGCCGTATTTGCGGCAGTTGCGCTGAAGCCCCCACTTGAGCTTGTGTAAAGGGTCCTGAAACGAAGTCCGCTAAGGTCTTCAAGCAGATCAATGCCAGGACAGAAACCGCCTGCTATAAGGAGGTCAGGTTTTTCAACCTCCCCAAAAAGGGTCACCTCTACAGGGGTTCCAGCTTCAATAAACTCTGTACTGTATGGAATTTCGATAAAGCCATCTGCCCCGGAAAGAGAGGTTATGGCACCTGAGCCTCTATCTGCAGGATAGACTCTTCCCCGAATCAGGCCTACTGGTAGAAGCTGCTGTCTTCCTTCGGAACGAAAATTTGTGCCCATAATTCCTTTTTCCTTTTTCTGGAGCTTTTTATCTTCTCCAAGGGCTTTTTTGATAAGGGGAACTACGAATTCGTTAAAAATCATTAATGCAGATGTAGGGTTTCCGGGCAGCCCTATTATAGGGACGCCTTTTATAATGCCAATGACCACGGGTTTTCCAGGTTTTATACTTATGCCGTGAGCAAGGGTTTCTCCTATTTCGTCTATGAGCCTGTACATCACATCCCCTGCCCCTGATGACGTGCTGCCAGAAGTCAGAATCAGGGAACAGGCCGAAACCGCAGTTTCAAGTGCCTCCTTCATGGCTGCTTCGTTATCGCCTACAATCCCGTAAAGCAGGGGAAAGGCTCCACATTCGTGTATGCCGGCATATAAGGTGTAAGAATTTGCGTCATATATCTTCCCGGAAGTGAGTGTTTCTCCGGGGCGCATAAGCTCGTCTCCTGTTGAGATTATCCCAACCTGCAGTTTTAGGACAGGCACACCCTTTTTTCCGACAGAAGCAAGCACTCCGATTTCCCTGGTTCCAAGCTTTCGTCTTGCCCTGAGAACACGCTCTCCCTTCCGGATGTCCGAACCGGCTTTCATGACATTTTCTCCCACAGTTACAGGCCTGTATATCGATACTGTTCCGTCTCCTTCAGAACTATATTCAACCATGACCACAGCGTTAGCGCCTTCAGGAATCGGTGCTCCGGTGGCTATCTCCACGGCTTCCCCCGCTGAAACCTTGAATTTTGCATCCGAACCTGCGGGGATGTTTCCCAGGAGTCTGAGTTTTACAGGTTCGGTTTCGCTGCGGGTATACGTGTCTTCTGCCCTGACTGCATAACCGTCCATTACAGCTCTTGGAAAAGGAGGGACATTAATCTCGGTAATAATATCTTCTGCAAGGATTTTACCATATGCGCTTTCAAGGGTTGACTCTTCTTGCTGAGGCAGCACCTGCAAACTGTTTATTAGTTCCCGTGCCTTATCCACGGAGATAAGTTTCCGAAACTCTTTGCGTTTCATAAAATATCAAATCCTGAATACCGGCCTTCAGATGGGTTTTTTAGTTTAATAGCATTACCTGACCTGTTTTATACTTATTTTCCCTTTAAGGAAATATACCGCAAGCAGTTAACGTAAAGAAACTCCTTTTCAAGAAAAAACGTCACAGAGAGACAAGCCAAAAAGAAACCGTTTTCCATTAACTATATGAAAGAAATATTTGAGTGTAACCTCAAATAGGAGCTGAGTGAAACCTCAAATAGGAGCTAAAGGAAAAATTCAAAACAAAATTCAAAACGGAGTTCCTAAAAAATTAAAAAAGAAACTCCATAGAAAATTGCTCCACCAGAACACTGATAAAAAAAGAACCCTGCCGGGAAAAGTCCCGCATGATTTTATTGCCTTTTTTGTTTCTTTCGTTTTTCATGGCTGCCCTTTCACTTGTAGATGGGTGTGCCCGTATTCTGGGTTATTTTCTCAAAGGCTTCAACCATCTTCATTGTCATGGGCCCTGGTTTGCCTGTACCTATGATTCTTCCGTCAAGTTTGGTTATAGGAGCAGATTCAGCTGCAGTGCCTGTGACGAAAATTTCTTCGGCTGTATAAAGGTCAAATAGGCCGAGATTTGCTTCGATAACTTTGTATCCCATCTCATCCAGAAGTTCGATGGCTGTGGCTCTGGTAACCCCTTTTAAGTTGCTGATTGTGAAGGGAGTAAGGACCTTATTGTTCTTGACTATGAAGATATTATCTCCGGAACCCTCGCAGACAAAACCATTCTGATCCAGGAAAATGGCTTCATCTCCGCCTTTTTCATAGGATTCGATCTTTGCCAGGATATTGTTCAGATAGTTCAGGGACTTGATATTCGGGGATATGGCATCAGGCGCATTTCTCCTGACGCAAACACTGACTCCTGTGAGCCCGACTTCATACAGGTCACCGTACATAGCTCCCCAACCCTGGGCTATGACAACCACGCAGGGCTTCTCACAATTGCGGGGGTCAAGCCCGAGATCTCCAACTCCTCTTGAAACAATAGGGCGTATATACGCATCTTTGAGGTTGTTTTTTCTGAGGGTTTCAAGTATTGCTTCACTCATCTCTTCCTTTGTAAGGGGGATATCCATTGCAATTGCTTTTGCCGAGTCATAAAGCCTGTCAACATGCTCTTTTAACTTAAAGACACGTCCGTTGTATGCCCTTATGCCTTCAAAAACACCGTCGCCGTAGAGGAAACCATGGTCATAGACCGAAACTTTGGCTTCGGATTTGGGAACAAACTTCCCATCCAAGTAGATTAGTAACTCACTCATTTGCGAACAATCCTCTGCAATCTTACTGTTTTATAGAGTTTACCTATTTTCTTGATAATGTCAATTAAATAGGGTTGTATATGCAAACCCTACAAACGATTTACTTTTTTTCACTCATTGACAGTATGTAAGCTTTGCGCGGGGTTTTAAAAATTCAAAGCCTCAGGGAAGTTTCCATACTGGCAAATTCCTAAGCAAAATGCCGAATAAGTCAGAATATACTGAATATATATTACAATTCCGCTTCTATATAAATATTTTAAGATATTTATAATCCCAATTAATGTATCCATACAAAAAGCTTTTATGTTAAAACGCTCATTTCGTATTCCGCACTAAGAAAAGCAAATAGGGCTCGTGGCTTAGCCAGGATATAGCGCTGGGCTTCTAACCCAGACGTCGGGGGTTCAAATCCCTTCGAGCCCGCTTAATTCTTTATCTTTTTCTAACCAGCCTTAGAAAATTGTTTTTTGATTCTCTACTTACTTCAAATTAACCTGCGCAAACTATTTTCACTCTCTTTCTTTCTGACATGCCTCCCTCTTTCTGTAGAGCTTTATACTTTCTACCTGCCCTCTCCATTTTCGGCCTTTTCTACAGTAAAGAGCTTTAACATAGCTGCAACTTTACCTGCGCATGCACGTTTTTGATCTTGATCTGGAAACTCTTGACTTCAACATCATAGACGTCCTAAAGCAGGCTTAAAAACTGAAAAAAAGAAAGTATAGGTAAGAAAGTTAAAAAATAAACTCGAATAATAAGTAAAATTAAAAAACAAGAAAACTAAGGAAAAATGATTTGACGGAAAATGCCGGAAAAATATTGAAAATTCCGTCTATAGTCCTTTATTATTTCCAGCCTTGTTAAGTATATATAGCTGAAAATCACTGCCCTGAACTGGGAATCATTTCAAATTTTTCCCCTGAGGGCATAAGTATTGCCAGGATAATATACAGGACAATACCAATTCCTTGAAGAGCAAGGGCCGCAAAAGCAAGCCTTATAAAAGTCGGGTCAATACCAAAGTATTCTCCCAACCCTCCGCAGACGCCAAAGAGCATACGTTCTTTATTGCTTTTAGTCAGGCGCTTTTTCATGGTGTAGGTAGTGCGTTTTTCTTCTCGAGCTTCTTCCCCTGCTTCCCTGGCTTCTTCTCGGACTTTTTCCCTGGCTTCTTCAGCGGCTTGGTCTTCTGTTTTCTCTCTGGATTCTACAGTAGTTTTTTCTTCCATATCCCTCTGAGGCTTTGCCCAGGATTCCCTGGTATAGCCGGTTTCAAGTTCTCCCGGAGCCTTGAATTCGCTTTCTTTTGGGAGTTTTCTCTCTTCGGACATGGGGCTTCTTGATGTTTCCTTCTCTTCCATATCTCTTTCAGGCTTTGCCCAGGATTCCTCCGTATATCCAGTTTCAAGTTCCCCTTGAGGTTTTAATTCTCTTTTTTTCGGTTCCTCCCTTTCCAGGGTTGCATTACTTCCACTGGCTTCCTCTTCGTTTTTTCCCTTAGGTTTCGCAAATGTTTCCTCATTAGATTCGGCTTTAGGTACCCCTGGCACTTCAAAAAAATATTCTTTAGTTACCTTTTTTTCTTGAGATTCGGGATTTTCCTGCATGTTGTTTATTCTATTTTTGAGGATTTATATTATTATGGTACCTTTTCTATCTTTTTTACTATTTTCTTTTTCCTTCTTCGATTTTATATTACATTCCGAGCAACATCATTCTTTTTTACTGCTGAAAATTCCGTTTAACATCAAGGGGAGAAGGAAAAACGCAAAATCCAACTTCAGATCTTCGGGAAGTAGCTCTTTTGCAGT
The DNA here is from genome assembly GCA_035560835.1 of Methanosarcina sp. Taxonomy (GTDB): domain Archaea; phylum Halobacteriota; class Methanosarcinia; order Methanosarcinales; family Methanosarcinaceae; genus Methanosarcina. The sequence continues at coordinate 446 of DATMYS010000166.1, read as the reverse complement.
CCCCACAGTTATACTACATTGATCCCGAGTTTCAGATAAAATCAGTCCAGCAGGAAACTTGCCCCAAGGGCGCAGAAGGAAATTATGCCAAGATATTATGCCAAGATATAAGGCTACAGAACGTTTACCAATGAAATGGGCAACCATTGTTACAGTTGCTCCATTGTTTGCCGGAACTGAGAGAAGAAAAATAAAAGCTGTGCCCGGACTACTTCCCTTAGCTATGAGGCTTGCGGCAAGAGGGGTAGAAGCATCCCAATCTTAAACAGTTTTTCAATTATTTAGCTGTCTCACAGAAAAAAAACATATTTTCTGGTTTCTTATGCCAAATTTCCCTGTGTATATTGTTAGAACTCGCCTGGCTCTCAGAATAAAACATTAGTTCTCTTTTTCATAGCTTTTTTGATAAGAAAAACTACTTTAAAACTAATTAGCTTATATTATAC
>DATMYS010000165.1:0-2488 GCA_035560835.1 Methanosarcina sp. | reverse complement strand
ACAAGTTATGCTGAAACTGTTGCAGCAAAATGTATAGAATGCGGTCAATGTACTGATGAATGTGATTTCCTAACCACTTATGAAAAAACACCAAAAGAATTAGCTAACGAAGCGCTGAATACGAGTTTTTCCGAAAACCCGGTATTACCATACTCATGCAATATCTGTGGATACTGCCAGAAGCTTTGCCCTGAAGATCTAGATCTTGGACTTATGATGATGGAGGCAAGGGAGAACCTGGCCTCAAAAAAAATAGGGCCTCTTCCCAGTCACCAACCTGCAGTTGAAGGGCAAGAATTTTACATATCAGATAACTTTAGGATCGTCTCTGCAGGGAAGGAATCGGGGCCTTGTGATGCGGTTTTCTTCCCTGGATGTGCTCTTTCAGCATATTCGCCTGATATTGTCAAGGAAACTTACTCATATCTCAAAAAACAGTATGTCAATCTTGGAATTGCACTAGGTTGTTGCGGAGGACCATCAGAGCTGATTGGAAAAACTGACTATGCTAATCGGATATCAGAGCAACTTGAGCAAGATATAAAGAATTTAGGAGCCTCCGAAGTTATTGTAGCTTGCCCATATTGTTACAAACGTCTTTCTGAGAAATTGACTGATGTCAAGCCAGTCTCTCTTTATAAGGTGCTTTCTGAAACCAGTGCCAAGTTTCCAGTCAATAGAAACAATACCTATACTATTCATGATCCCTGCTCTGTACGCAATCAGCCAGAAATTCAGGATGCAGTGCGCTTTTTAATTTCTAAAGCAGGGTATAATATTGACGAACATACTCACACTCGAGAAAATACTCATTGCTGCGGAATGGGCGGAATGGTATTTCTAGCGAATGCAGATGTCGGTGCAGCAAAAGCAGAAAGGACGATTAGAGAATCTTCTCACGATCTGGTTACTTATTGTGCAACCTGCCGTGATATATTCTCCGGTCAGGGAAAGAAATGTGTCCATTTACTTGACCTATTATTCGGCAAAAATCCTGCTGAACAGGCATCAAAAGTCCCCAATTCCCCGGAAACTGCAACGGAAAATATGAAAGCTTTGAACCAGTGGGCAAGAAATTTAGCTAAGGAGATAAAGCATGAGTCAGCTTTGAGCCAGTGGGCAGGAGATTTAACGGAGGAAATTAAGCATGAGTCTAAATAATCAACCTGTACGTGGAATCATTCCTGTCCTTTGTGTTATCATTTCTTCAATAGTCTTTATTGGAATTGGCCAAGGAACCTTTGGCATTAATCCGGATATGCTCAGTGTATACGCCTTATTCTTCGTCTGGACTGCATTTATCGTTTCACTTGCGAGAAACTGGCCACTAGAGAATGTAAGACAACCTCTGAGGGGGATTACTTATCTGGTAATTTGCCTAGTGATCGGAGTGCTGCATCCATTGGTAATTTCATGGCTTGGATACGGATCTGAAACCTATTGGCCTCTGATCTCGAACCTCTTCCTTGGAATTGGAATCATTATAGCCTTTGATAATCCTTTTGTTAATGGTTTTTCCCAACCTAAAGCTGTTTTTTTCAACGCTCTATTCTGTTATGTTTTTGCCATAATTCTTATGTTAGGATACGGCTTTGTTCCGTCTATCTGGTTTGCAATGTTTGTTTACTATTTCTTCTGGGTAGAGAAATGGCCATTACAGCAAGTCGCCCAGCCGGTGAAGGGAATTTTGGCTTTCATAGTTTTAGGATTCTTAAGTCTTATTTTCTGGCAAGCCTACAACACGGCAGGCACGAGTTTCTTTAAACCTGAAGGCGGGCTATTCTTTGTTCTCCTTGTGTGGTGGCTTGTCATGTTTTCATGGAACCTGGAAACGTGGCCTACACAGAAGATTGATCAGCCGATAAAAGGAATTATAGGTCTTATGATATCTTTGGTTCTGACAGGTATATCATATGAAGTAATCTTAAAGGTTCTTGTTATAGATCCAGGTACTGCCGGAAGTATTGTTTGGATTTTTGTCTCTTGGCTATATACATGGGATATTGTCCTTGCCAAATGGCCGGCAGATCAAAGTTCTGGGATAAACCATAGCTCAGAGTTGACAGAATCTACTAACATGGCATAAATGGATTTGCCTCCTATGGAGGCCTTCAAATATTTTATTAAGTGGAGTTTGCCGATTTTGTTTCCACCGCTTGCATCCTGGTCCACATTTTGATCCACTTTCTGTCTGATTTACAGACGAAAGTGGCTTCAATCCATCATTGTTCATGGTTTAATCTCCTTATTACTGCTAGTGGCAGCAATCGCTACAATAAATGCTGTTTTTATTGCAGTTTTAGATTAAGTCTGCAACACAATCAGTTTTGATATCACAATAAATTCACGGTAGCGTGCTAGTTTTTCTGTAAAATTACAAATTTTAAAAGGTTTTCGAGGAAAAAATTCGAGATCCATAGATAGGTTTCACATACATTATCCAGGATATGACTTTGAATTTACAGCAATTAGGCACACTATCTAATTC
>DATMYS010000164.1:0-3029 GCA_035560835.1 Methanosarcina sp. | reverse complement strand
GTAGCATATGGAATACTACCCTGGAGGACACCATTTTTATCATACCAATCTCCTCCAGTGTTGTTCCATACGATATCCTTATTCTTTTTATTCCAGCTCACATAGTCAGGATTCCAGGTAACAGGCCTGTAAACCTCAATAACAGTATCATTTGGTCGTGAATTAGAAGGATAATACCAGAAAAGGGAAAGAGTTGCACTATTTACCTCTATGGCACTCGTATATTCACTTAAATTAAATGATATAACATCCCTGTACTTTCCAACACCACTCAGTCCTCCGACATCGATAAATGAGGTATCAGAAAAAACGCCCTCAGGTGAGGTTTCACGTAGGCGGTTGTCTTTTGCGCCAGTGATAGTTGCATTTACAGTTACCCTTTTCGTAATATTAAGCTTTGGTGACTGGCTCGTGTTTCCGCAGTCAGCACTGTAGAAGGCAATATAGTTATCACTTTCATTTCGGGCTTTTATCAGGAAACCCGTGTTTGCAGATTTACCATTGACATACTCTTTTACGAGGTCAGTTACATTAAGCTCATAGTACCTGTTATCTGGCAAGCTACTGGCTTTCAGGGTTATTGTAGCATATGGAATACTACCCTGGAGGACACCATTTTTATCATACCAATCTCCTCCAGTGTTGTTCCATACGATATCCTTATTCTTTTTATTCCAGCTCACATAGTCAGGATTCCAGGTAACAGGCCTGTAAACCTCGATAACAGTATCATTTGGTCGTGAATTAGAAGGATAATACCAGAAAAGGGAAAGAGTTGCGCTGCTGATTTCAGTAGTATTGGTATATTCGCTTACGTTAAACCATATAAGGTCTCTATATCTTCCAACAAGACTCATTCCTCCAACATCGATAAATGATTTATCCAAAAAGACATCCTCAGGAGAAGCTTCACGCAGGCGATTATCGTACATCTGTCCGGAGAAATTGACAGGGGTTTCTGAAAGAGATGCGTGGATTGTGTTTCCATATCTTCCTATGTTGATCCTATTTCCGTTGTCTTCAGGCTCGTTAGAATAGTCAGATAATGGATAACCAGCATCAATGCATGGAGAACTCACGGTATCTTTAACCCAGTTTTTTCCGTCCCAGCGACCTGAGACCGATTGAAGATGATAGTCACGGTTTTTCGGGTCTGCAAAAAGAGGGTTTACATAGATATCAGTTGTCGATGTGCAGTTTTTATAGTTACCTGCTGAGTTGTTGTAAAGGCAGTTATTTTCCAGCACAAAGGAGTGTGTTTCAGGCAGATAATTCATAATTCCATATCCTGTCCCACTTGGAGACTTTGTGCGCAGCTTGGTGTTTACAATTATGTTGTTGCGGACAATTGTTGTGAATCCGTCACCTTCTGGTACATAGCCTGGAGAATAACTATTGATATACATATTGGCGATTGCAGTGTGATATACTCCGTCAAAGACATTATTTTCAATGACAGTATTTTCGAATCCACCTGCTATAATGCCGCCAACCCAGGTAATGCTAGGATTAGTGCCTGTGCCGTAGAAAATATTGTGATGAATATAGACATTTTTCGCCTGGTCTCTGGTAGCAGAAGAGCTATCATAGTTAAAAAGCCAGATTCCAGGACAATAGGTATTATGGATGGTATTATTGTAGATCTCTACATTGTCCATAATACCTGTAGACTTTTCTACCTGAATGCCTGGGCCGCCTGCACTCCAGTGGTAAAAAGAATCGATTAAATTATCATGGAATTTTACGTGGTTAGAGTTCCAGATTCTAAGACCGCTATTAGTTCTACAGGTTATTGTATTATTCCAGGCCTCTACATTCTGACACTGAATCGCAAACAGACCGTCGTGCCCCAGCTTGTAGACAGTATTGTTGTAAAACTTGACGTTCTCACCATATTTTATCCTCAGTCCATCTCCGTGACCATCATGCATGTACATATTGTATACGGTTACGTTCTTGCAATAGAGGAAGTAAATCACATTATAGTACCCTTTACCCTTGGCGAACTCGGTGTTACCGTCGTGGTTCACATTAACCTCGAACCCTCTTATTGTAATGTTATTATTTCCGGAACTGTTCATCTGCTGGATCAGTGGTTTCATTGTGATCCAGCCTGCATGATCGACCAGTTTGATCACAGCAGTCGAATCCCCTTCAAGAATAGTATTGCTGCCGATTAGAAGAGTATCATTAATAACATATGTGAATGGCCCTTTGAGGTGAACAGTGGTATATTCAGAGTTATCTGCAACAAACTTAAGGGCCTGGTTTATCTGTACATGATCGTCTTTTCCATCGCAGTTAAAATCTCCACTACCGTCGCCTGCAACATAAACCGTTGGGGCAGGACTTCGGCATAAAGCGGTAGGAACGCTTATAAGAATAAGGCAACCCGCCAGGAGAAATATTCCGAATTCTCTTTTTAGCATCTATATCACCTGAGACAACTATGTGAAATTTGCTTATATGTTGACAAAGTAAGACCAGGTAGGAAATACCCCTATGCCTATAAAAATTAAAATTGTTTACCAAATAACTAGACAAATTTCTTACTCCGTTTCCTGAATGTTGGACAAAATTTTTCAAATAGTATTAACTCTTCAACGTTCAAGGCTATAGAAAAGTTATGGAGAAATAATCCATGGCAAATGCTACTGAACCCGATAAAATACAATAAATAAGGGATTCAGAACAAATCTCCCCGTCTTTCAGGCCAATTCTTCGAATTCACCTAAGTCCCCCCATGAAACATGATGAATAAACTGAGTATTAGCCTTTAATTATTTCTATAGTCAACACTGTAAACTATATCACAATGTTATAAAAGTATTTGTGCAAAGTTGTTAAATTTTTAGGGAGTTCTTTCAATAGTAGGGAGAACAAAAAGGTTTTGGAACAAGAAAATCCAAATTGGAAAGCTAAATCAAAATATGATTTATCAAATTTATGCAAAAATAAATTTCGTAAAGTAAAATTCGGATTTTTTTCATTTGATAGAGCTTCTCACTTCTTTTAGTAATATCTTATAG
>DATMYS010000163.1:0-4466 GCA_035560835.1 Methanosarcina sp. | reverse complement strand
GAAAAACTCAAACCCAAATGTTTAGTGTTTAAATTGAAATCGATATCACATTCCAGTTTTGCATTTGATGAATAATTTAACAAATTTTATGAAATCAATGCAATTGATAACGATTTTTCCTTAACCGATGACCAATGAAGTTGACTTAAGTGGCATACCGCAAACTTCCCTATTGATCCTTTATGGTCGAGCAAAGGTGAGTAAGGAGCATGGCTCATTATTCAATGATGCTAAAGCACTTGAGCTCGTTGAAAGATTGGATTATGATTTTTCAACTGAAAAGGCAATTACTGACTATTTGTTATTTGCCTCTGCTGCACGAGCAATGCAATTTGACAGCAAAGTTAAGGCGTACATCACAGAGCATCCTTGCGCATCGGTGGTTAATCTTGGAGCTGGGTTTGAGACGGAATTTTATCGCATTGATAACGGCATAATTCGCTGGTATGATCTTGACCTTCCCGAGCTAATTGAAGTCAGAAAGCAGTTGCTTCCGAAAACGGATAGGGCAAAATGCATTGCAAAGTCATTTCTCGATCCGAGCTGGTGTACGGATATTAACACTCAAAACGGCGTACTTATCATTGCCTGTGGGCTCCTGCGTTACTTTGATGAAGCAAAGGTGCGCCAGCTCTTTCTGCTGCTAGCAGATAATTTTCCAGGTTGCGAAATTGTGTTTGATATCGAATCAAAATCAAGCAGTGATGCTGATGGAGGAGGATACGGAGCAGGATGGAGCGATAGTAAGCCTGAGAAACGCGAAGCAATGTTAGCAGAGCGTTTCAAGTCCTTTAAGAGCGCATGGAAGGTAATTCCACAGAATCTGAAAGACAAAGTGCTAGGTACTCTGACAGCAACTGCCAAACCCAGTGGAACAGAATGGGTTGACATCGAAACCTGGTGGAATAAGCTAAACTCTCAGGAAAAAAGCAAGGCAATGCATGAGTTTGGAACATCCGTTAGCATTACCTGTAAATGGGCACTGGATGATGCGAATGAAATGACAAAATGGAACAAACGCATTAGAGTTGTAGATCAGTTTTCCATGTTTAGAAATATTCCACGTGATCCTTCACTGAGTACGTCAATCAGGCAATTCATGGATTATACGGATGAGAAAGGAAGAATGAAGATAATCCACTTACGAATCTGATAATTGTGGATATCCTTTTCTTAGGCGAAGAAACCGGAAAAGTTGAAACTACAAATATGCGAGAAATCATATAATGAAGGTTTGTGGGTATTAATTTATCTAAAAGATGCCTTGGTTACACAGATCAAGTGGCAATAAGCATAGAAAGTGAAGGTGCGATATAGTCAGACATTCAATGAAACATCCCCCCTTTATTGGAGGATGTCTCAGATCAGAATAACAAGAAGATCCTGAAAACGGGCTCTTTGCCCATTTGAGATCTCAATTTTTTTATTCGTCTGTTAAACCTTTTTAACTTCTTGGTTTTTCAGAAATAGATGAATGTTTTATCATTGCCTTAATTAGCTCGGGAGTTCCCCTGCTTTATGCCTTAATCAAACAGAACCTCCCCATTTACAGGCAAATCCGAACATTACGCAACCCATACAACATTTTTATATAGTATTAAAGTGTAAATTTTTTACATGGAAAACTTTTATCCGTGTCTGTTCTGTGAAGCAGTGTTTGTAGACCTGGGAGACGCAAGAGATCACATTAAGGTGTGTCACTCTGAAGATGGGAGAACATGTAATTTCTGTTCAGATATTGTTCAGATATAATAGATTGAATTCAGATATAATAGATTGAAGCATAATTCTTTTCCCTAATTACTGAGAGACAAAATCTTAATTAATTCACAAGTTATTAATGAGCCTATCTCGAAACTAATATTATATTGAAATTATAAATTTAGTATTATGTCATTCCATGAAATCGATGATGCTCTATGGGAATGCATAGAGCTCTATCTTCCTCCACAGAAACCACATACAGGAAGACCTCGTGCAGATCTGCGAAAGTTAATGAACGGTATTTTGTACGTTTTTATGACCGGTTGTACGTGGAAAGATGTTCCCATTCAATATGGTTCTAAGTCAACAGTACATAGATTTCATCTTTATTTGTGTGAACATGGTACTTATCAGAAGATTTTCAATGAACTTTTAAACAAAGGCTACGACTTGAAGAAAATAGATCTTTCCCATTGTTTTACTGATACAAAGGATATTCCTGCCAAAAAAGGGGAAACATCGAATATGATGGCTAATTGTTTTCATGTCTGATTAAAACGTTAATCTCATCAAGAGTTATATTTCGATCAATAGAAATGTGTTCTTTCCCCACCATAAGAAAAGATAAGTGTTAATACGTGTAATAAGTTGCGTTCAAGACTATAATATCCCATGTTTTCCTGAAATGCAGCGAAAATCGACTCAAAGGCACTGGATTCAGCGTCTTCTTTTAAAAATAGTAAATTTTGATAAAGTACACTTATATGTTTTTAGTAGAAAATATATAAACTTTTTATTTACGGAATGACTTGTTTTCAACTGTATAGGAAACGGTCTTCTTGTCATTTGCTGGAACTGATACCCTGAATTCAATAGTAAAAGCGTCAATCTTCTCGTATTTATCAGAGCTGTTGAGTATTTGCCAGTCTCCGTTGAGATGTTCTACGACCGTGACATCTTGGGCTTCAGATTTGCTATTATTGAGTTCGATGCTGTAACTAGTTCTTTCTAAATCACTGGTGATTCTTTCATAACTTGTTTGGATTCGTTTTCCAGTGACATCGAAGGAATAACCCACAGTAAGTTTTATTTCCTTATCTTTAGGTGTGTGGTCAATCTGATCTTCTCCAAGGAACTGGAGTTGCCCTTCTGAGTCGGCTCCATAAACTCCTATAACACCTTTAGGAAGAGGTATGCCGAGACCCTTTACTTCCGAGTTATCTATGTGAATGATGGTACGGATTTTGTCATCTATCTGGCCGTCAAAGACAAGTTCTTTGCTTACGGGCATTGAATCCGCAGAGAGGAGAGAGAGCTGCTTGATTTGGTTGTTTTTCAGGTTCGCCGGCTTTTCCAGGGTATATAGATGGTACTCAAAAAGAGTTCCTCCTTCAAAACCACTCTTTGGAGCTGCGAACGTAGCCTTATATTCCAGATTTCTCGGCTGTGAGGTAAGAATACGATTGATATTTCCTGCAACCAGCTTCAACTTTGCGTTCTCAAAATTAGTTCCTGTTTTGTTGTCCATACTGACCCAGGACTTAACATCAGCTTCTGTATAATTTGCGTTTGTCTTCACGATATAATTCGCTTTCCAGCTCAGACCCCCAGTGAGATAAGAAATAAGAAGATCTCGCTCTCCGGCAGTTGGGGAGTAAATTTGCCAGACCAACGTCGGTTTTGTTAGAAGTCCTGAAGCGTTTGAAAAATCTACTTTTGAGGTCTGTAGTGCCACAACGCTTCCGTCATTTCTTTCAAGAACGACCCCTTTCTCGTCGTGGCTGAGCAATTTACCAGTATCAATTTTACCTTCAATGTCGGTTACCTTGATTTCCTTTCCTACATATCTATCAAGAAGATTTGAGCTGCTAACCAAGTCGTACACATATTGTTGTTCAAGCACAGCGGTTTTTTTGTTTATCGGGTCTTCTACCAAGACTGATGTTGGGTCTATCTGTGAAGTCACGTTAATATACTCAACGCTTTGTACACCAACCTTGAGATTAAGCTTCCTTTTTTCCTTTATTAGGGCTAGGTTATCGTTATAGACTGTAATTTCGGCGTCTCTGATCAATGCTACTTTTTCAGTGTCTTCGGCAAGTTCCTTATCTAATGTGTTAAATGTCTGTCCAATTGTTTGTTCTTTCATTCGATTATTCCCCAAAATTATTCTCAATTTTTATAATTGATGTTATATTTGATCCGACATCCGCAGATGTCTGATAATTTATTTTAACGCTAATATATAAATAACGAGAATATTGTATCTTGATTCGAATTTTATTATGCTTGTTACAACAAGTTCTCTTGATCACCACTGAATAGTTTCTGGCACTTATGTTGAGCTTGAAATCGGGACAGTCACTGATGAAGTGCTGCTCAAATTTGGGCAGTACAAGTTAGCTAATTCCATTGTCGTAAAAGCAATAATTCTTAATTGTCTTGGTTTCACTGATAGTCACGTTTACATGTATTCTCAGTACTTTGAAACCTTCCAATTGAAAGATTGCTTGGTTCTGAAATCGGTGCACCTGATCTTAATGATGATGTTTTGGGGCGAACCCTTGATGCGATTTATGAAGTCGACTTTACTCAACTTTTCATGAGACTCGCTTTGAAAACAATGGAAATCGTGAACATAAAGACTCAACTTCTCAAATGTGACACTACAAATTTTGGTATTTATGGGGGAGAGAGCCGGAAATTAGTGAAATACTGAATTTGAGAGCCTAAAGGTTAAATTCATAAAAATTATACTATAT